>JACQEH010000068.1 GCA_016200675.1 Chloroflexota bacterium
CCCCTCCACGCGCTGCGAGCGTTCATCCCGCGGCGGAAGGTCGCGCCCCGCGAGGGGATGCCGCGCTTCACGGGCGGGGCCGTCGGCGCGCTCGCCTACGACGCCGTCTCGATCTTCGAGCCGTCGGTCCCGCTGCCGGCCTCGGATCCGACCGGCGTCCCGACGGCCGCCTTCATCGAGACCGACCTCGTCATCGTCTTCGACCACCTGACCCACACTCTGTCGGCCGTCGCCTCGCTCCACACCGAGGCCCCCGACTTCGAGGGCCGCTACCGGATCGCCGAGGCAGCGATGTTCGAGGCCCTCGAGCGGACGTCCCGGCCGTCGGCCGCCGAGATGGCCGGCGCCCGGCCGCGCCCGACGCCACGGTCCGCGACCGCCTCCGGGGATTGGGCGGAGCCACGGTCCGCGACCGCGTCGGCGATCGAGGCGAGCCTTGGGCGCGACGAGTACATCCGGGCCGTCGAGGTGGCCAAGGACGCCATCGCGGCCGGCGAGGCGATCCAGGTCGTGCTCGCCCGACGCCAGTCCTTCGACCTGCCGATCGATCCATCGACGGGCCGCGCGCTCGACGGCATCGGCCTGTATCGGAGCCTGCGGCGGGTCAACCCGTCGCCCTACCTCTTCTTCACGCGGGTGCCGGGCTTCGAGGTCGTCGGCGCGAGCCCCGAGCTCCTCGTCCAGCTCGACGGCGACCGCCTGACGACCCACCCGATCGCCGGCACGCGCCCGCGCGGCGCCGACGCGCGGGAAGACGAGATCCTGGCCGAGCAGCTCCAGCGCGACCCCAAGGAGCGAGCCGAGCACGTGATGCTCGTCGACCTCGGCCGCAACGACCTCGGGCGCGTCGCCCGGCCGGGCAGCGTGACCGTCTCGAAGTACATGGAGGTCGAGCGCTACAGCCACGTCCTCCACCTCGTGAGCCACGTCGAGGCCCGCCTGCGGCCGGACCTCGATGCCCTGGATGCCCTGCGGGCCGTCTTCCCGGCGGGGACGCTGTCCGGGGCCCCGAAGGTCCGGGCCATGCAGCTCATCGCGGCGGCCGAGGGCGAGCGGCGCGGCCTGTATGGCGGCGCCGTCGGCTATCTCGGCTACGACGGCAACCTCGACACGGCGATCACGATCCGGAGCGCCGTCCTCAAGGATGGCCGGGCTACCATCCATACCGGCGCCGGGATCGTGGCCGCCAGCGTGCCCGAGCGGGAGTTCGAGGAGACGGAGCACAAGGCCGCGGCGCTCCGTCGGGCGATCGAGCTGGCGGCGGGGACGGACGACGGGGCGCGGCGCGAGACGGCGGCTGCGGACCCGGCGGCCGAGCCGACGGGCGCCGGCGCCGCGGAGGCGCCGGCATGATCCTCGTCGTCGACAACTACGACAGCTTCACCTTCAACCTCGTCCAGGCCCTCCAGGCAACCGGGGCGACCGTCACCGTGGTCCGCAACGACCAGGTCGACCGGGCGGGCGTGGAGGCGATGGCGGACGACCCGGCGATGGACCTCCGGGGGATCGTCATCTCGCCCGGTCCGGGCGACCCCGACGACGCCGGCGTCTCGATGGCAGCCATCCGGGTCGCCGCCGATCGCCGCATTCCGGTCCTCGGCGTCTGCCTCGGGATGCAGTCGATGGCCCAGGCCTACGGAGCCCGGATCGTCCGCGCGCCGACCCTGGTCCACGGCGAGGCGTCCGAGGTCACCCACGATGGTGCCGGCCTGCTCGAGGGCATGCCGCCGAGCTTCATGGCCGCCCGTTACCACTCCCTGGCGATCGACCCGGCGACGCTCCCGGCCGAGTTCCGGGTGACCGCCATGTCCGAGGTCGACCGGGTGATCATGGGCATCCGCCACGTGGCCCTCCCGCTCGAGGGCGTCCAGTTCCACCCCGAGAGCGTGCTCACGCCCCAGGGTCCGCACCTCCTGGCGAACTTCCTCAGCCTCGCCGGGGAAGGGGAGGCCTCGCTGCTCGACGACGCCACCGGCACCTTCGCGACCTCCGGGCTCGCCGACTCCGGCCAGGGCCCGGGAGCCGATCGATGAGCGAGCAGGTCCGGGCCGCCCTCGCGGCCGTGATCGAAGGCCGGTCGCTCGGCTTCGACGAGGCCCAGGCGGCGATGGGCTCGGTGATGGACGGGGAGGCGACGGCGGCCCAGCTGGCCGCCCTCCTCGTGGCCCTCCGGATGCGCGGCGAGACCATCGACGAGCTGGCCGGCTTCGCCACGGCCATGCGCGAGCGGGTCCTGCGCGTGGAGGCGCCCGAGGGCACGATCGACGTCGTGGGGACCGGCGGCGATGGCTCGGGCACGTTCAACATCTCGACGACCTCGGCCCTCGTCGTCGCGGCCGCCGGGGTGCCCGTCGCCAAGCACGGCAACCGGGCGATCACCTCGAAGTCGGGCGCCGCCGACGTCCTCGAGGCCCTCGGCGTCCGGGTCGACCACGACGCGGAGTCGGCTGCGGCGGACCTCCGTGACCTCGGCTTCGCCTTCCTCTTCGCCCCGGGCTTCCACCCCGCCATGCGCCATGCCGGTCCGACCCGACGCGAGATCGGCGTCCGGACCGCCTTCAACCTCGTCGGCCCGCTGACGAACCCGGCCGGCGCCCGGCGTGCCCTCATCGGCGTCGGGGACGCGAGCGCGGCCCCCCGAATCGCCGAGGCAGCTCGTCGGCTGGGAACGCTCCGAACCCTCGTCGTCTGCGGTGCCGGGGTCGATGAGCTGCCGCTCGACGGGTCGGGCGTGATCCGCGACGTGACGCCGTCCGGCATCCGGGAATCGACGATCGATCCCGGGGCGGTCGGCCTCCAGGCGGCTGCCACGAGCGACCTCGCGGGTGGCACCGCGATCGAGAACGCGGCCCTGACGGTGGGCATCCTGGAGGGCCGCGGCGGCGTCCGGCGCGATGTCGTCCTCCTGAATGCCGGCGCTGCGCTCCTCGCCGCCGAGCGCGTTCGAACCCTGGGCGACGGCATCGCCCTGGCCGCCGAGACGATCGACGCGGGCCTTGCGCGTCGGCTCCTGGAGCGGCTGCGTGAAGCGAAGCGTGCCGCGGACGCCGCCCGCGAGGCCGGCGCGGGACCCGCCACGTGAGCGCGGCCCCGGCGCCTCGGGCCGCGACTCCCCGCGGGGCCGGCATGGTCGGCCAGATCGCGGCCAGGCGCCGTGCCGACATCGCGGCAGAACTGACCTTGGTCGGACGGGCCGAGGTTCGTCGCCGGGTCCGCGCCGCCCTGCCCCCGAGGTCCATCGCCGAGCGTCTGGCCGAGCCCGGCCTGCACGTCATCGCCGAGATCAAGCGAGCCTCGCCGTCCGCTGGTGCGATCGCCGGGCGCGACGAGGACATCGTGGCTCGCGCCCGGTCCTACCAGCGCGGTGGCGCCGCGGCGATCTCGGTCCTCTGCGAGCCCCACTGGTTCGGCGGGTCGCTGGTCGACCTGGCCGCGGTCCGGGCGGCCGTCTCGGTGCCGGTCCTGGCCAAGGAGTTCGTCGTCGACGCCCGGCAGCTCGAGCTCGTCCGGGCCGCAGGCGCGGACCTCGTCCTCCTCCTGGCCGTCCTCCACCGTGCCCCGACCCTTGCCCGGCTCGTCCGCCGGTCCCGCGATCTCGGACTGGAGCCGCTCGTCGAGGTCCATGACGAGCGCGAGCTCGAGCGCGCCCTCGCCTCCGGGGCCCGCCTGATCGGGCTCAACAACCGCGACCTGCGGACGCTGGCCGTCGATCCCGAGCGGGCCGCGCGATTGCGCGAGCTTGTGCCGGAGGATCGCCTCGTCATCGCCGAATCCGGGGTCCGCGACCGGGCGGTCGTCCGCGGCTGGCGAGCCCTCGGCGTCGATGCGGCCCTCATCGGCGAGGCCCTCGTCCGGGCCCTCGACCCCGAGGCCGAGACCCGCGCTTACGTGGCGGCCGGGCGGCTACCGACGGACCCCGCGAACCTCGATCGGATCCCGTTCGTGAAGATCTGCGGGATCACCGACCGGGCCGGCATCGAGGCCGCGCTGCGTGCCGGCGCCGACGCGGTGGGCCTCAACCTGGTGCCTGGCACACCGCGTGCGCTCGAGCTCAGCGAGGCCCAGGCCCTGGCTGCCCACCTTCGGGCGATCGCCCCGCCCGGCTCGCGGCCGGCCGTCGTGCCGATCACCGTCGACCTCCTGCCCGCGGAACTGAACCGAATCGGCGCGGCCCTCGACGCCGACGCGATCCAGCTGAGCGGCCGGGAGCCCGTGACGACGGTCGCCGCGCTCGAGCGGCCCGCCTGGAAGGTCCTGCACCTCCCGGCCGCGGCCGGCGCCGGATCCGCCGCGGTTGCCGACGGCGTGATCGGGGCGGCGCGTGCCCATCTCGCGGCCGGTGCCGCGCGGATCATGCTCGACACGGCCGGTGGCACGCACCCGGGGGGGACGGGCGTCCGCGCCGATGCCGGGCTCGTGACGGCGATCGCCCGCGAGGTGCCGGTCCTCCTCGCCGGCGGCCTCGACCCGGCGAACGTCGCGCCCGCGCTCCGGGCCGCGCCGGTGATCGGCGTCGACGTCACCTCGGGCGTGGAGGCGCCCCGCACTCCGGGCCGGCGGCCCACTAAGGACGCCCTGCGGGTCGCCCTCTTCGTGAAACGGGCGCGTGCGGCCCGCATCGATCGGCCGAACCTCGCCGTCCGCCCGACGCCCGTCCATCCGGGCCTCCTCGAAACGGACGATCGTGGCCGCTGGGGCATGGAGCGCGACTTCGGCGGCCGCTACGTGCCGGAGACGCTCATCGGCGCCCTCGAGCAGCTCGAAGCCGCTTACGACGCGATCCGCCACGACCCACGCTTCTGGGCCGAGCTCAACGAGCTCCTCGCGCGCTTCGCCGGCCGGCCCACGGCCCTTTACCGGGCGGACCGGCTGGCGGACGCGGCCCGCGCGGAGGCGGAGCGGCTGCTCGAGGCCGGCGCGCTCCGGACGGCGAGCCCGGTCGCCTCCATCCGGCTCTACCTCAAGCGCGAGGATCTTGCCCACACGGGCGCCCACAAGATCAACAACGCGCTCGGCCAGGCGCTCCTCACCCGGCGCCTCGGCAAGCGCCGGGTGATCGCCGAGACGGGAGCCGGCCAGCACGGCGTGGCGACGGCCACTGCCTGCGCCCTCCTCGGCCTGCCGTGCGTGGTCTTCATGGGCGAGGAGGACATCCGGCGCCAGGCCCCGAACGTCCTCCGGATGCGGGCCCTGGGGGCGGAGGTGCGGTCGGTGCACTCCGGCACGGCGACGCTCAAGGACGCCGTCAACGAGGCGATGCGGGACTGGGTCACGAACGTCGAGACCACCCACTACGTCCTCGGATCGGCCATGGGGCCGCACCCCTACCCGACGATCGTCCGGGATTTCCAGCGCCGGATCGGCGACGAGGCGGCCCGCCAGCTCCTCGAGGTCGAAGGCCGCCGCCCGGACCTCGCGCTCGCCTGCGTCGGCGGGGGATCGAATGCGATCGGGCTCCTGGCCCGCTTCATCGGGGAGCCGTCGGTGCGACTCGCGATCGCCGAGGCCGCCGGCGACGGTGTGGCGACGGGCCGGCACGCGGCGGCGATCGCCGGCGGGACGCCGGGCATCCTCCACGGCTCCCGCTCGCTGATGCTCCAGGACCGCGACGGCCAGGTCGTCGAGGCCCACAGCGCGTCGGCCGGGCTCGACTATCCCGGGGTGGGGCCGCAGCTCGCAGCCCTCGCCGAGGCGGGCCGGCTCGAGGTGGCGACGGCGACGGACCGCGAGGCCATCGCGGCCATGCGCTCGGTGACGCGGACCGAGGGCATCCTCCCGGCGCTCGAGACGGCCCACGCGGTGGCCGCCCTGCCGAAGCTCCTCGCCGGCCTCGAGGGCTCCGGCCGGCGCCTGCCGGACGGGGCGCTCATCCTCCTCGGCTTCTCCGGCCGGGGCGACAAGGACATGGCGGCGCTCGACCGCTTCTCCGAGGTCGAGGCCTGGGCGGGCATCAGATGACGAGCGCCGCGCCGCCGCTCCGCACGAACGCAACGCCCGGCGCCGCCCGCATCGCGGCGGCCTTCGAGCGTGCCCGCGCCGAGCGCCGGGCGGCCCTCATCCCCTACGTGGTCGCCGGCTATCCGAGCTACGAGGGGTCGTTCGCGGCGGCCTGCGCGGCCATCGACGCCGGCGCCGACCTCCTCGAGATCGGCCTGCCGTACTCAGATCCCCTGGCCGACGGGGCGACCCTCCAGCGGGCCTCGCACGCGGCGCTCCTGGCCGGGGCGACGTTCGAGGCGTCCCTCGCCCTGGTCGCCCGGGTCGCCGCGGCACGCCCGGCGACGCCGCTGGTGCCGATGGCCTACGCCAACCAGCTCATCGGCGGCGGCGATGGGCGGGACCGGGCGATGGGCCTCGCGGCCGCCGGCGCGGCCGGGGTCATCGTGGCCGACCTCACGCCCGACGAGGGCGGCCCGTTCGAGGCGGTTGCCGCGGCCGCCGGCCTGGCCGTGGTCTATCTCGTGGCCCCCACCACCTCACCCGCCCGCCGGGCGGCGGTCGCGGCCCGGAGCGGCGGCTTCCTCTACTGCGTCAGCCTCGTCGGGGTCACGGGCGCCCGGGCGAGCCTGCCGTCGAGCGTTCGCGGCCTCGTGGCCGCCGTCCGATCCGTCTCGCCGGTGCCGGTCGCCGTCGGGTTCGGCGTCTCCCGGCCGGCCCACGTCCGGGCCCTCGCTGCGGCGGGTGCCGACGGCGTCATCGTCGCCTCGGCCCTCGTCGACGCCCTGGGTCCCGAGGGGACCGACGTCGCGGCTATGGGCCGCCTGGTGACGACGCTGCGGCGCGCGGCGGCGCGCTGAGCCCGGGCCATGACCGCGAAGATCGGGGTGGCCGTCGAGGAGACCGCGAAGCGATCGTTTGCCAGCGCCGTCGACTGGCCGGGCCTGTCACGGTCGGGCCGGACGGTGGCGGCCGCCGTCGAGGCCCTCGGCGCGGCGATCGACCGCTACGCCGTCGTGGCGGCGGCGGCCGGCGAACCGTTCCCGACGGGGGACGTCGCGGTCGACGTCGTCGAGACGAACCCCGGCAACGGCGGTACGGAGTTCGGCGCGCCGATGGTCGTGGCGGACGCCGACCGGCGACCGACGAGCGCGGCCGATGGCGAGCGCCTGGCACGCCTCGTCGGCGCGGCGTGGTCGGCCTTCGACGCAACGGCTGCCGCCGCCCCCGGGGAGCTGCGCAAGGGCCCGCGCGGCGGTGGGCGCGACACCTCGAAGATCGTGGAGCACGTCCTCGGCGCCGACCATGCCTATGCGCGGGCCATGGGCCTCCGGGTCCCCGCTCCGCGGGCCGGTGATCGCGCGGCCATCGACGACCTTCGGGCAGCCGTGCTCGACGTCCTGCGCGCGCCGTCGGACGGCCCGCCCCGCACGTCGCGCTGGACCGTTCGCTACGCGGCGCAGCGGATCGCCTGGCATGCCCTCGACCACGCCTGGGAGATCGAGGACCGGAGCACGCCGGCAGCCCGCTGACGCGCCAGCCGGCCTGCGCTCCGTCGGTTACGGCGCGTCGGGCTCGAGGCCGATCGCCGTGGCGGCCCGCCCGCGCAGCGCTGCGGCCGTGAGACCGGTCGCCAGCAGGTCCCTGACCGCGGTGTCGCCGTCGGCCTTGGAGAGCTTCCGGCCGTCGGCCCGGCGGACCAGCGGGTGGTGGAGGAAGCGGGGCGGCACGGCTCGCCCGAGCAGCCGGCCCAGCCGGACCTGCGGCGCCGTCGCCTCGAGGAGGTCCTCGCCGCGGATCACCAGGTCGATGCCGTGGCGCAGGTCGTCGACGACGACGCAGAGGGCGTACGTCCAGTTGCCGTGGCGGTCCCTGATCGGGGGGTCGCCGTGCGCCGCGACCTCCCCGCCGAGCGGGCCGGCCGCGAGGTCGGTCCAGGACTCCGAGCCCTCGCCGAGGTCGACCCGCCAGGTCCGGCCGGCGGCGCGACGTTCGAGGTCCCGCGCGGCGCAGCCACCGGGGCAGCCGCGCCCGCTCCACGGTCGGCCGCGACGGGCCGCCCACTCGGCGAACGTCGCGCGCGTGCAGTCGCAGGCGTAGACCCGGCCGAGGCCGTCGAGGACCGCCGCCGCCGTGGCGTAGGCCGGGCCGTTGTCCGACTGGCGATACGCCGACGGGCGCCCGTCGCGCAGCTCGGCCGGCGTCGGTTCGTCCGCGCGGAAGCCGAGGGCCGTGAGGTCGTCGACGAGCGCCGACTCGTAGGCGGGCCGGCAGCGCTGGCGATCGTGGTCCTCGATCCGGAGGACAACCGAGCCGCCCGTTTCTCGCGCCGCACGCCACACGACCAGCGCGTTCGCCGCGTGGCCCAGGTGGAGGTAGCCGGTGGGTGCCGGGGCAAACCTGGTCCGGAGGCCACGCGGCAGGCCGGCGATGGCGCGATCCAGGGCAGCGCCGAACCCACCGGCATCCGGCATCGGGCGAACGTCAGGCGTCGCCGGGGCCTCCGGGCCGGCGCCGGTCGGCCGCCTCGAGCGCCCGCGTCGCACGGAAGAGCCGCCGATAGAGGGCGAGCAGGTCCGCCTGGGGCATCGGGCCCTCGTTGGCCATCGCCACCCGGAGGAGGATCTCGCGCTCGCGCTCGACGTCGCGGACGGCCCGCCGCCCAAGGCCGGCCTTCGCTCGCCCCGCGTCCCGAGCCAGCTCGGCGCGCTGGTTCAGGAGCCCGATGATCCGCCGGTCGAGGGCGTCGATCCGGCGCCGCAGCCGGCGCAGCTCGGCCGACTCGGGCGCGGATTCAGGCCGGGCCACGGTCGCCTCCGATGCCGGCCGCGATCTGCTCGAGGGCGAGGTGGTACCCGAGCGCGCCCCGGCCGACGATCGACGCGACCGCGATGTCGCGGAGGAAGTTGACGTGCCGGAAGGACTCTCGCGTCGCGGGGTCCGAGAGGTGGACCTCGAGGAACGGCCGCTGGACGGCCAGCAGGGCGTCGCGCAGGGCGACGGAGGTGTGGGTCAATCCGCCGGCGTTGACGATCGCCACGTCGAAGTCCCGTTGGTGCAGCCGGTCGATGAGGGCGCCCTCGTGGTTCGACTGGAAGAAGTCGACGTCGAGGCCCAGCTCGCGCGCCCTGGTCGCGATCCCGGCATGGACCTGCTCGAGCGTCTCGCGACCGTAGATCTCGGGCTCTCGGGTGCCCAGGAGGTTGAGGTTGGGACCCTGGAGGACGAGGACCCGGGTCATGACGGGCTCCCTGCGTTGACCGGCAGGAGCAGGCCCTCGGCCACGGAACGCACGAGGTCCTCGGGGACGTCGTCGCGGACGGCGTGGCCGCTCGACGTCGGGACGACCCAGCGAAGATGGCCGCCGCGATGCTTCTTGTCGGTCCCGAGATGGGCCAGGGCCGCGTCGAGCGCGTAGGGCAGGCCCCCAATCCCGAGATCGAGCGCGTCGAGGAGCCGCTCCAGCCGCGCCGCCCGCTCGGGCGGTGTGACGCCCATCGCGACCCCGATCCGGCAGGCTGCCCGGAGCCCGTAGGCGACCGCTTCGCCGTGACGGAGGTCGCGGTATTCCCCGGCGGCCTCGAAGGCGTGGCCCAGCGAGTGCCCGAGATTGAGGGCCACGCGCACGGCTGCCTCCTTCTCGTCGGCCGTCACGACCTCCACCTTCGCCCAGCCGCAGCGCTCGACCAGCTCGGCGAGCGAGCCGTCCTCGAGCGCGTCGGGGTCGCCTCGGGCGAGTGCCGCGCCGCGCGCCTAGAGGAGCTCGAGGAGGCGCTCGTCGCCGAGGGCCGCCATCTTGGCCGCCTCGCCCAGGGCCGCCCGACGCTCCCGCTCGGGGAGCGTCGCCAGGAGGGCGATGTCGACGACGATCGCGGCCGGCTGGTGGAAGGCGCCGACGAGGTTCTTGCCTTCAGGCAGGTCGACACCGGTCTTGCCGCCGATCGAGGAGTCGATCTGGGCGACCAGCGTCGTCGGTACCTGGATGAACGGCACCCCGCGGAGATAGGTCGCGGCGAGGAATCCGGCCGTGTCGCCGAGCGCCCCGCCGCCCACGGCGACGAGGGGTTCCCTCCGCTCGACGTGCAGGCGCGCCAGCGCCCGGGCCGCCGCCTCGACCACGGCCAGGGTCTTGGCCGCCTCGCCCTGGGGCAGCATGACGAGCTCGCAGGGAAGACCCGCCTCGGCGAGCGGCGCCTCGATGGCGGCCCCCACGTGACCCCAGGCCCCTGGCTCGGAGACGATGATCGCCCGACGGGCATCCAGCCGGCGGAGCTCGTCCACGAGGACGCGGCCGGCGATGCCCTCGCCGAGCGTGAGCCGCCCGATCGTCGTCTCCGCGCGAAGGAGAATCGTCCCCGCAGCCTCGTGGGCCTCGAGCGCCGCGCGCTCCACGGTGTCGACGACCCCGTTGACCTCCGCCATCCCGGCGATCCGCGCTGCCGCGGCATAAAAGCGGCCGCGGGCGGACGTCAGCTCGCGGAGCGTCCGGATCGGGTCGCGCCCTGAGACCAGGGGCCGGACATTGGGGCTCCGGCGGAGGCGCTGGGCGAGGATCTCGGGCCGCCCGTCGAGCCAGACTGGGACCCGGCCGCGATACAGCCGCCAGCGATTACGGGCATCCACGATCGCCCCGCCGCCCGGCGCGATGACGCGCCTGATGGCTGCCGACCTGTCAGCGCCCCCGAGCTCCTCGATCGCCCGTCGCTCGCGGGCCCGGAACCCGGCCTCGCCCTCGTCGGCGAAGATGTCGGGGATCCGGGCCCCGGCCTGGCGCTCGATCAGCTCGTCGAGGTCCACGAAGGACGCCCCGTGGCGGGCGGCCAGCCGCCGTCCGACGGCGCTCTTGCCGCTGCCAGGGAGGCCAACGAGGACGACGTCCATCCGGTCCGCCCTAGTCGTCGCCGCCGGAGCCGGCCTCGTCGCCGCCCGGCGTCGAGGCCCGGCCGCCGATCTCGGGGCCCGCCGGTGCCGTACCCATGAGCCGCCGATGGGCGGCCATCCGCTCCCGGACCACATCCATCCGGTCGCCACCCAGCGTCTCCAGCACGACGCGGGCCAGGGTCAGCATCACCATCGCCTCGCCGATGACCCCGGCCGCCGGCACGACGCTGATGTCGCTCCGCTCGTAGTGCGCCCTGTCCACGGGCTGGCCCGTGATCAGGTCGGCGGAGGGGAGGGGCTTTGCCAGGGTGGAGATCGGCTTGACCGCGCCGCGGACCACGATCGGCTCGCCATTGGACACGCCGCCGGTCGTGCCTCCCGCGTTGTTGGAGCGGTGGATCCAGCGGCCGTCGTCCGTCCGCCCGTCGATCACGTCATGGACGGCGCTCCCGAAGCGGCGGGTCTGCTCGAATCCGAGGCCGAGCTCGACGCCCTTCACGATGTTGATGCTCATGACCGCGGCGGCGAGGGCGGCGTCGAGGCGGCGGTCCCACTGGACGTACGAGCCCAGCCCGATCGGGACGCCGTGGGCGACGACCTCGAAGACCCCGCCGACCGTGTCCCCGGCCGATCGGGCCTCGTCGATGCGGGCGATCATCCGGGCCTCGGCCTCGGGATCGGGGCAGCGGAGCGGCGACGCATCCGTCTCCTCCCGCGACCGCGTCGCCCTCGCCGGATCGGCCGCCACGCCGCCGACCTCCGCGGTGAAGGACCAGACCTCGATGCCGAGCTCCCGCAGGAAGGCCCGGGCGACGCCTCCGGCCGCCACCCGCGCCGCGGTCTCACGCGCGCTGGCCCGCTCCAGCACGTTCCGGATGTCGGAGTGGCCGTACTTCAGGGCCCCGGCAAGGTCGGCGTGGCCCGGTCGGACGCGCGTCACGGGGGTGGCCCGCTTGACGCCCTCGGCGGCGGCGGCGCGCAGTTCGGCTCCCTGTTCCTCGGTCAGCGGCTCCGCCTGCATGACCGCTCCCCAGTTCTCCCAGTCCCGGTTGGCGACGAGGAGGAGGATCGGCGAGCCCAGGGTCCGCCCGTGACGGACGCCGGCCACGATCTCGGCCCGATCGCTCTCGATCGCCTGCCGCGCGCCACGGCCGTAGCCGCGCTGGCGGCGCCCGAGGTCCACGGCCAGGTCGGCCGCCGTGAGCGCCAGGCCGGCCGGGACGCCGTCGATCGTGACGCCGAGCGTCGGCCCGTGGGACTCGCCCGCGGTCAGGAAGCGAAAGGAATCCACGAGCTCAGCCGGCCCGTCGCATCAGCCGGCCGTCGCCGCGGCGGGCTCGTCGCCGGTCTCGTTGCCGGTCTCGTTGCCGGCCGGCTCGCCCTCGGCGGAACGGACGCCGCCGGCCCGGGCGCTGGCGAGGGCATCGCCCATGACGTCGAGCGGGGCCGCCAGGCCGGTCCAGAGCGTGAAGGCCGCCGCGCCCTGGTGGAGGAGCATCGCCTCGCCGTCGCTGGCCGTGCAGCCGGCGGCCTCCGCGTCGCGCAGGAGCCGGGTTCGCTTGTAGATGAGGTCAAGGACCAGCAGCTCCGGGCCGAGGATGGCTGCCGGGATCGGGCTCACGTCGGCGGCCAGGCCGATCGACGTTGCATTCACCAGGACGCGCGTCTTGGCCAGCTCGGACTCGATGATCGACTCGTGCCAGGGCATCGCCCGGAGCTCCATGTGGGCGGCGCTCCGCGCGAAGTGCTTGACCAGGGACTCCGCCCGATGGAGGTGGCGGTTGAAGACCACGATGCGCAGGAAGCCGGCCCGGATGAGCCCGTAGACGACGGCCCTGGACCCCCCGCCGGCACCGAGGACGACCGCCTGGCGGGGCATCTTCGCCCGGCCGACGAGCTTGTCGAGGGCGACCGCGAAGCCCGGCACATCGGTGTTGTGGCCGACCAGCCGCCGCCCTTCACGGGTCAGGGTGTTGACCGCGCCCGTCACCTGCGCCTCCTCGGTCAGGCGATCGATGAGGGGCACCACGCGCTCCTTGTGGGGGATGGTGACGTTCGCCCCCAGGAAGTCGTCGCCGCGGACATCGGTGATCGCGTCCGGGAAGTCGATCGGCGCCCGATCCCAGAGCTCGTATCGGGCGTCGATCCCGCGGGCGTCGAACGCCGCCTGCTGCATCGCCCCGGACAGCGAGTGGGCGACGGGATGACCGATGAGGACGACCCGCTTGGTCATGCTCGGATCCTTTCGAGGTCGTGGAAGAAGCCGGGATAGGAGATGGCGGCGCTGCCGTATCGCGCCACCGTCGTGGGCCCGGCCGCGACGAGGCCGGCGACCGCGAAGGTCATGGCCAGGCGATGGTCGTCGAGGCTGTCGGTGGGCGCCCCGCGGAGCACGGCGGGTCCGTCGATGACGAGGTCGTCACCGACGACGCCGATCTTCGCCCCGAGCGCCGTCAGCCCGGCGGCGATCCCCACGAGGCGGTCCGACTCCTTGTAGCGCAGCTCGCCGGCGCCCCGGATCGTCGTCCGGCCGGCCGCCTGGGTCGCGGCGAGGCAGAGGATCGGGATCTCGTCGATGGCCCCCGCGACCTCGGCCGGGCTGACATCGATGGCCCGGAGCTTCGACGAGCGCACCGTCAGGTCCGCGACCGGTTCTCCGACCGGGCCGCCGGAATCCTCGACGAGGCGACCATCCAGGACGCCGCTCGTCTCGACGATGTCGGCGCCCATGCGGGCCAGGAGGTCGACGAGACCCCGCCGGGTGGGGTTCATCCCGACGGCGGGCAGGTGGAGGTCGGCGTCGGGGTGGATCGCGCCGGCCACCAGCCAGAAGGCGGCGCCCGACGGATCGCCCGGGACCCGCTCGTCGATCGCCCGCACCGGTTCACCTCCGTCGATCTCGATCAGGATTCCCGAGCCATCGTCATCCGCCGTCCGAACCCGGATGCCCCTGGCCCGCAGCATCCGCTCCGTATGGTCTCGTGTCGCCACGCGCTCGCGGACCCGCGTCCTGCCATCCGCTCGCAGGGCGGCGAGCAGGATCGCCGACTTCACCTGCGCCGATGGGACCGAGGTGGTCCAGTCGATGGCCCGGAGCGCCGGGTGACCGGACACGGTCACCGGGGGGAGGGTGTCGTGATGGCGTGCCGCGAGCGCTGCGCCCATGGCTCGTAGCGGCTCGATGATACGAGCCACCGGGCGCCCCCGCAACGAATCGTCGCCGTCGAGCGTGGCCCGGATCCGCGCCCCGGCGAGGA
>JACQEH010000069.1 GCA_016200675.1 Chloroflexota bacterium
GCCGGCCCGGAACGCGAATCGCGTTCGCGACGCCCGGGCCATCTCGAGGCCGTGGCCCAGCAGCCCGAAGCCCGTCACGTCCGTGGCCGCGGCGATCCCGCCCTCGACCAACACTTCGGACGCGTCGCGGTTCAGCGTCCGCATCGAGTAGATCGCCCCCCGCCAGTTCGAGGTCGGAGGTCCGGCCCTGGCGTCGGCCGGAGACGAGCAACCCGGTCCCGAGGGGCTTCGTCAGGATCAGGATGTCGCCGGGTCGTGGCCCACCCTTGCGGAGGAGTCGATCCGGATGTGCCGCCCCGATGACCGCGAGCCCGTACTTCGGCTCCGGATCGCGGATGGTGTGGCCGCCGGCGAGCGATCCGCCGGCCTCGCGAACCTTGGCCGACGCCCCCTCGAAGATCGCCGCTAAGGTCTCCCGTGGCAGGTCCTCCGGGAAGGCCGCGATGGACAGGGCGAACAGGACGCGCCCGCCCATCGCGAAGACATCTGAGAGGGCATTCGCAGCGGCGATCTCGCCGTAGACACGCGGGTCGTCGACGAGCGGAGGGAAGAAGTCGAGGGTCCCGATGATCGCAAGGTCGGGCGAGACGCGGTACGCCGCGGCATCGTCCGGCGGATCGAGCCCGGCGATGAGCTCGCCGGGAGCCGCCATGGCCGGATCATAGGTCGGACGGTGCCGCTAGCATCACGATGGGAGTGGGTTCGGGCCGGTGCCCGGCCCGGTCTTCAAAACCGGTGGCGCGGCGCTCGGCGTCGCGCGGTGGGTTCGACTCCCATGCGCTCCCGCCATGTCGAGGTCCAACCACGTGCCCGATTCGCTCGACCAGGCCGCTGTTCGCCGCCCGTCATCCCGTCGAGGTCCCGGGTGACGCGGCCGCCCGGCGTGGAGCGCGTGCTCGCGGCGGCGCGTCCCGCAGCCGGTGACCGCGATCCGGCCGCCATCCTGGCCGTAGCTCGCGAGGTCGTCGACGAGGAACGCGCCCGCCTTCGCGCGAATGGCGCTCCCCGGGACGCAGCGGAGCTCGGAGCCGAGGTCGTGGCCAGGCTTGAGGCCTTCGACGGATCGGCAGTCGACCGAGGCACGGAACCGATCCGCGTGATCAACGCGACCGGCGTCGTCGTCCACACGAACCTGGGCCGGGCCGGCTGGCCGCGGGCGGCGATCGACGCTGCCCGCCGGGCCGCGGAGGGATCGATCCTCCTCGAGATGGACCGGACGACGGGTCGCCGCGGCCCACGGTTCGCGGCCGCGGAGGAGCACCTGGTCGCGCTGACCGGCGCGGAAGCCGCACTCGTCGTGACCAACAACGCCGCGGCCATCGCCCTCGCGGTGGGGCTGGCGGGGCGCGGCGGTGGCGTGGCCGTCTCGCGTGGGGAGCTGGTCGAGATCGGCGGGGGAGTGCGGATCCCCGAGATCCTCCGGCGTGCCGGCGTCCGCCTCGTCGAGGTCGGGACGACGAACCGGACCCGCGTCGCGGACTTCGAGGCGGCCCTTGCCGACCCGAAGGCCCGGATCCGCGTCGTCCTGCGGGTCCATCCCTCGAACTTCGTCCAGTCCGGTTTCGTCGAGGCGCCGGACGCGGCGGCCCTGGCCGAGGTCGCCCATCGGCACGGCACGATCGTCGCCGACGACCTCGGCAGCGGCGCCCTCCTGCCGACCGAACGGGTCGGCCTGGCCCACGAGCCGACGCCGCGCGAGCGGCTCGCCGCCGGGGCGGACCTCGTGACGTTCTCGGGCGACAAACTGGTCGGAGGGCCCCAGGCCGGGCTCGTCGTGGGACGTCGTGACCTCATCGAGCGACTCCGCCGCGACCCGCTGGCCCGGGCGATCCGCCCCGACAAGACAATCCTGGCCGCGGTCGCGGCCACGCTCGCGCTCTATCGCGGCGGGCGGGCGATGGCCGAGGTCCCCGTCTGGCGGATGCTCGCGGCGACGTTGCCGGAGCTCCGGGCGCGGGCCGATGCCGTCGCGGCGGAGCTCCGCGAAGGAGCGGCGGACGTCGTCGCCCTGGATGCGACCGTCGGCGGCGGCTCGGTGCCCGGCGAGACGCTCCCGTCCGTGGGGATCGCGCTCGAAGCCACGAACGGTCGCGCGGCGACGGGCCTCCTGGCGTGCCTTCGAGAGGGCGAACCTCCCGTCATCGCCCGCATCGAGGGCGACCGCGTCGTCCTCGACCTGCGGACCGTTGCGCCCTCCGAGGATCCGGCCCTGGCCGCCGCCATCGCCCGCGCCATCGCCCGCGCCCTCGAGCACTGAGCCGGCCATGACCGTCATCATCGGCACAGCCGGGCACATCGATCACGGCAAGACGACGCTCCTGCGGGCCCTGACCGGCATCGACGCCGACCGCCTCCCCGAGGAGCAGCGGCGGGGCATGACGATCGACGTCGGCTACGCCCATCTCGACCTCGAAGACGGCTCCTCGATCGACTTCGTGGACGTGCCCGGCCACGATGCCCTGATCGGGAACACGCTCGTGGGCGCGGGCGAGATCGACGCCGTGCTCCTGGTCGTCGCCGCGGACGACGGGCCGCGGGCGCAGACCATCGAGCACCTCGAGCTCCTCGACGCGCTGGCGATCCGGGACGGTCTCGTCGTCGTGACCAAGGCCGACATCGCTGGGGGCGAGCGGTCGGCCGGGGTCGCGGCCGATGTCGACAGCCTCCTCGCCGGCACGTCGCTCGCCGGATCGCCGATCCTCGTGGCGTCGTCGACGAGCGGCGAGGGCCTGCCGGAGGTCCGCGCGGCGATCGTCCGCCTCCGGGATCTCGTGACGGCGCGCGCCGCGACGCAGCCCGCCGGCCCGACCCGGCTGGCGATCGACCGGGCCTTCGTGGTCAAGGGCCGGGGGGTCGTGGTAACCGGGTCACTGCGCGGCGGTTCAGTTCGCGTCGGGGACGCGCTCCGCCTTGAGCCGAGCGGGATCGCCGTCCGGGTCCGGGGCCTCCACGTGCACCACGGCCCGGTCGAGATCGCCGAAGGCGGGCGCACGGCCGTCAACCTGGCGGGCGTCGAGCTCGACGCCATCCGCCGTGGCGCGATCCTGACGAGCGGTTCGGGGATCGAGGTCACCGGCCGCATCCTCGCTCAGGTCGCCCGCCCGACGGCCATGCGCTCCCGCCGGGGTGCCCTGGCCTGGCCACCCGCCGATGGTGCCCGGGTCCGCCTTCATCTCGGCACGGACCAGGTCGACGCGCTCGTTGGGCGACGCGGTCGCGAAGCCGCCGGACTGCCGGACGGCACGGTGACGGCCGTGCTGCGACTCGCGGCCCCGATGGCGATCGCAGTCGGCGATCGCGGCGTCCTCCGGCGGCCGTCGCCGGGGGACCTGCTGGGGAGCGTCCGGATCATCGACACGGATCCGCCGCGGGGTGCTTCTCGCCGGCGGGCGACGCCCGAGCGCCTCGCCGGCCTGGCGATCTCGGTGGCGGAAGCCGACGTTGAAGGCGTCGCGGACGCGCTCGTCGCCCTCCACGGCGCCCTGTCGGCGACGAGGATCGCGGGGGCGGCCGGAGCGCTGCGGCAAGCCGGCGCAGGTGTTGGCGCCGAGGTCGCGGCCGGGATCGCCCTTGCGCCCGACCTCCGCGATGCCATCGAGCGCGACGCCGTCGCCGCCGTCCAGGCGCATCATCGGGACCACCCGCTCGACGTCGGCATGCCGCTCACCGGCCTCCGCCGTTCACTGCGCGCGGATCTTCGGCGGCACGCCGCGATCCGACGGGATCTGGTGGCGGCCGCCGACGCCGCGGTCGACGGGCTCGTCGCCGACCTCGTCCGCCGCCGCCGGCTCGCACGCGATGGCGACCGCCTCCGAGATCCCGCGCGAGAGGCTGGGCCATCGGCCGCCCTCGCCGCGTCGATGGCCCGGCTCGAAGCCCTCCTTAACCTTCCCGCGCCGCCCGCCCTCGCGGCGGCCGCCCAGGAGGCCGGCTGCCCAGCGGACGGGATCCGGGCCCTCGAGGCCTCGGGGAGGATCGTCCGCATCGAGGCAGACCTCGCCTGGTCCGCGCTCGCCTTCCAGCGGCTCGCGGCGCAGGCACTCGCGCTCGCCCGTCGCGCGCCGCTGACACCGGCGATCCTTCGGGACGCAACCGGGACGAGCCGGCGCTACGTCCTGCCGCTGGTCGAGGACCTTGGTCGTCGGGGGATCCTGACGCGGACCCCGGCCGGCCACGTGCCCGGACCTCGAGCGCCGCGCGAGCCGGTCGGCCGGTGACCGACGACGGACTCCAGCTGGACCGCGTCACGGGGATCGTCCTTGCGGGCGGCCGGGCGTCGCGCTTCGGCTCGGACAAGCTGGCGGCCCACCTCGACGGCCGGCCGATCCTCCACCATGCGCTCGCGGCGCTGGGGCAGGTTGCGGCCGGGCTCGTGGTCGTCGTGGCCCCGGCTGCGGATCCAGTGCTCCCCGCGCAGATCGCGGGGCGGATCCGGATCCTCCACGACGACGAGGCCTACGGCGGCCCGCTGGTCGGCCTCGCCGCGGCCCTCGAGGCGGTCACGACGCCGCTGGCGATCGTCGTCGGCGGCGACATGCCGCGGCTCGTGCCGGCCGTCCTGCGGCGGCTTGCGAAGGAGGTCGGGGAGGGCTGCCTCGCGGTGACGCTCGAGGTTCCGGGCAGGGTCCAGCCCCTGCCGATGGCCGTCGACACGGCCGCGGCGCGCGCGGCCGCGCGCGTGGTCCTGGTCCGGGGTGGACGGTCCCTCGGGGGGCTCCTGGACGAGATGGGCGCGACGTCGATCCCGGCGTCCGACTGGCTGGCCCTCGATCCGGCTGGCGCGACGATCACCGACATCGATCGCCCGGCCGACCTCGGCCGCTAGACTCTCGGCGATGACGACGTCCGTGCACGTGCTCCACGTCGGCTACGTCCGCGACGGCGGCCACGTCGGCAGTTCGGTGGTCCTCGTCCGCGACGGCGACGCCCTCATCGTCGCCGATCCCGGGATGGTGGCCTCGCGACGGGCGATCCTCGACCCCCTGGTGGCACTCGGCATCACGCCGGAGGCCGTGACCCACGTCTTCCTCAGCCACCACCACCCGGATCACACCGTCAACATCGCCCTCTTCCCGAACGCCGAGGTCGTCGACTTCTGGGCCCGCTACCGGGACGACCTGTGGCTGGACCACGACGGCGACGGCTACGAGCTGTCGCCTCGGGCGCATCTCTGGCTCACCCCCGGCCACACCGAGGAGGACGCCTCGCTGATCGTCGAGGCGGACGACGCCGCCTACGCCCTGACGCACCTGTGGTGGAAGGGCGATCGGACGCCGCTCGTGGACCCCCTGGCCTGGGACCAGGCCGCGATCGAGCGAGGCCGGGAGCGCGTCCTGGCGGTTGCCGACATCGTGATCCCCGGCCACGGCGAGGCGTTCCGGGTCCGGGGTTGAGCGCTCACCAGGGCTGGGTCCCCGCTCGGGTCGTCGCGGGGAATCGGAACGGCCCCGCCGGAGCTCGGCGGGGCCGTTCACATCAGGGGCCGCCCGGCGTCAGCTGCCCTTCACCTTGCGGTAGAGGGTCACGCCCCCACCGAAGCCGAACGCCACCGAGACTGTCTGGGCGAGGGCTGGCCCCACGAGCGGGATGATCCCGAGGATCGCGCCCACGATGCCGCCGACGATGCCGAAGACGATCCCGAAGGCCAGTCCCCAGCCGATGATCAGCAGGAGCTTGCCCTCGGTCATCGTCCACGATGTCTGGACCGCCTCCATGGCCGCCGCTCCGTCCGCGGCAAGCCAGCCAGCGATGGACAGGCGCGCCCCGAGGTAGATCGCGGCTATGGCCGCCACGATGAGGACCACGATCCCCAACGGCCCGAGGAGCGCCGCCAGGATCCCGCCGACGATGATGATCCCGACCAGCACGAAGCCGACGATCAGGCCGGCCCCGAGGATGCTCATCCAGCGGAGGCCGACACGGGCGAATGCCGCCTGGATGGTCGGCCCGTCGCCGACGCTGGCCATCGTGGCCCAGACCTGGCCGTAGAGGTTCAGGAGCAGGCCGCCGATGATGCCGCCGATGACACCGCCGATGATGCCGGCGATGATGGCCCCGCCGAGCACGGTCGAGTCGGTCGCCGAGTTCGGGAGGATGACGCCGATGACGATCGGCAGGATGGCGGCGATGACGATCGCGTTGACGATGACGCCGATGACCAGGATCGGAATCACGAAGTTGACCTGGGTGACCATCCGGAAGCCGGTCATGATCGCGTCCGTCAGCGTCAGCTGGGCGGGCGTCTTTCCACCGAACAGGGCCATGGGCGTCTCCTCCTCCGGGGTCGATGACCCCCTCACGGCGATCATGCGCGGCGGCCGGATCGCCGGTCAATGATGTGGCGCGGAGCGCCGCGCCCGCTGGGGGTCGGGACGGCGGGGGCGCCGCGGCGGCTGAGATCGCCGGATCGTCAGCGGCGGATGGCGACGATGTTGAGACGCACGTAGTCGAGGACCGGCTCGGGCATCCGGCGGGCGACCTCCCGAATGAACTCCGGGCGATCCGCGGGCGGAAGCCGGGCCACGTGGTCGCGGAGGCAGATCGTCTCGAGGTAGGCCTCCAGCGAGGCCCCGGGCTCCAGGCGCGTCGGTTCGTCGGTCAGCCAGACCTCGGCGTCGTGGAAGCCCGCCGCCTCGAGGCGGGCCATCGTCGCCAGCGGCTTGGCGAAGTTGAGGTCGGCCCCCTCCGAGGCCCCCATGTCCTGCAGGATGCGCTCGAGGCTGGCGATGTTGCCGCTGCCACCGCACTGGGCCACCAGACGGCCGCCCGGCCGGATGACCGCGGCCAGGTTGCGGAAGAGGGCGTCGTGGTCCGGGATCCAGTGGAACACGGCGGTCGAGAGGATCGCGTCCACCGGCGCGTCGAGGGGCAGCGAATGTCCGAGGTCGGCCTGGACGAACGACGCGTGCTCGCCGAACCGGGCGAGCCGCCGCCGCGCCTCGTCGAGCATCGCGGCCGAGGCGTCGAGGGCCACCACGTGGCCGGCCGACAGCCGCTCCGCCAGCGCCTCCGTGACGCGGCCGCTGCCGCAGCCCGCGTCGAGGACGCGCTCGTGACCGAGGAGCGGGAGCCGCTCGAGGACGCCGAGGCCC
Organism: Chloroflexota bacterium; assembly: GCA_016200675.1. GTDB lineage: Bacteria > Chloroflexota > Limnocylindria > Limnocylindrales > CSP1-4 > UBA5189. Next base: position 7,092 of record JACQEH010000069.1, read on the forward strand.
CAGCGGTGCATGGGATCGGCGATCCGGTCGTAGGTCGCGGCGTCCCACTCGGGGCCGCTCATCCGGCCTCTCCACCCGTCTCCGCGCGGGGCGTGATGATCGGGGCGCGGCCGGCCCGATCAGCGTCGCGCAGGCCGAACCAGTTCACGATCGCCCCGCCGAGGAGGAGGCTGGCGACGACGAGGATCGTCGCGTGGAAGGCCTCGGCCGAGGCCAGCCGGGCCGCCGCCGCGATCGCGGGATCGAGGCCCGCGCCCGGCGCGTTGAGTGGCTCGACGGACCCTCGAAGGTCCGAGGAACGCGGGTCGAGGCCTGGGACCCGGGACGCCAGCGAGGCGTAGAAGCGATCAGTGATGAGGATGAAGATCCCCGCCGACAGGAGGGGCTGGCCCACGCGGGAGAGGGCGTTGTTGATGGCCGAGGCAAGGCCCGCCCGCTCCACCGGCACCGAGCTCATGAGCGTCGAGGTGAGGGGTGCGACCACGAGCGAGATCCCGACCCCGAACAGGAGGATCGCGGGCAGGGGATCGGTGAAGACGGCCAGCGGCGGCACGAGCGTGGCCGGGGCGTCGAGCCGCGCCGTCCAGGGCGTCGAGGTCGCCGGGACGCGCAGCCACCAGAGGGCGCCGAGGAGCATGAGGAGCGGTCCGGCCACCAGGAACCGCCGCGCGCCGTAGCGGCCGGCGAGCGTCCCGGCATAGGCGGACAGGAACGCCAGCATCAGGCCCGACGGCAGACCGACGATTGCGGCCCCGAGCGGCGTGTAGCCGAGGACGCCCTGGAGGAAGAGGCTCTGGACGTAGATCAGGACGTACAGGGCGCCATAGATCAGGAGCGTCGAGAGGTTGATGGTGCTGAAGGTCCGGTTCCGGAAGAGGCCCAGCGGGACCAGCGGATCGCGGCGCTTGAGCATGAGGATCGGGAAGGCGACCAGGGCGACCGCCCCCACGACGAGGACGACCAGCGGACCCGGCTCGGACCACGCCACCTGCTGGCCCCGGATGGCCCCGAAGGCCAGGCCGCCGATGGCGACGACACCGACGATCGAGCCGACCAGGTCGAAGCGGGTCCGCTCGGCGCTCGAGCGGAGCTCGGGGACATAGCGGAAGGCCAGGCCGAGGCCGATCGCCAGGAGCGGGGCGTTGAGGAGGAAGATGCTGCGCCAGCCGAAGATCTCGACGAGGGCACCCCCGACCGGCGGTCCGATGATCGCGACCACCGACGTGGCCGAGGCCCAGATGCCGAAGGCCCGGCCGCGCTCCGGACCCTCGAACAGGGCGGTGATGATCGCCAGCGAGCCGGGCACCAGCAGGGCGCCGGTGACGCCCTGCAGGAGTCGCGACGCCGCGAGGATGTCGAGCGACGGCGCCAGGCCGCACAGGACCGAGGTCAGCCCGAAGCCGGCCAGCCCGATCAGGAAGATGCGGCGCCGGCCGTAGCGGTCGCCGAGGGCGCCGGCGATGAGGAGGAACGCGGCGAGCGTCGCCATATAGCCCGCGACGACATAGACCTGGCCCTCGAGGACGCCGATCGAGACGGCGGGCAGCGTTCGGCCAATGTTCGGCAGGGCGAGGTTGACGATGGTCCCGTCGAGGAAGACAGCCGCTGACCCGAGGATGGCGGCACCGAGGGCGCCGCGCTGCGTGGACGTCACGGC
>JACQEH010000059.1 GCA_016200675.1 Chloroflexota bacterium
ACGTACGGCCGGTGCGGGGTGTGACCCTCGAACGTCTGCCAGCCCTCGACCGCCCGCTCCCGGAGCTCCGCCCGCCCGCCGACGACGTCGAACGTGGCGCACTCCCGGCAGTCGTAGATCGGCAGCGCCAGGCCGTAGTAGCGCTTCTTGCTGATCATCCAGTCGTGCATGTTCAGGAGCCAGTCGAGCTCCCGCTCGTAGCCGAACGACGGGATCCAGCGGATGTCGTCGACGACCTCCATGATCTGGTAGCGGAGGCTCCGGTCGACCTGCTCCCTGGTCAGTGTCGCGCGGGGCTGGTCGTAGACCTCGCCCATGCTGATGTACCACTCGTCGACCAGGCGGAAGACGAGGGCCGTCCCGCACCGCCAGCAGTGCGGGTAGCGGTGGCGATAGGTCTCGAGGCGCTCGAAGCGGCCCTCCCGGCGGAGGTGCTCCACGATCGGCTCTGTGACGTCGCGGACGTCGCGCCCCGAGAGCGACCCGAAGCCGTCGAGGAAGATGCCCGACTCGTCGAGCGGGGCAATGATCGGCAGTCCGAGGGTTTTCCCAAGGCTGAAGTCCTCGGCCCCGCAGCCAGGCGCGATGTGGACGATCCCGGTGCCCTCGGCCTCCCCAACCTCGTCCCAGGCCACGACGCGGTGCTCGTAGGGCTTGCCGGGATCATCTCGCGTGCCCTTGACGAAGGCGGCCCCGACGGCCGGCAGGTCGTCGAAGGGGCCGCTGTAGCGCCAGCCGACCAGATCGGTCCCGGGACGCTCCTCGAGAACCTCGACCGGTCCCGGGAGGGCCGACTTCAGCGTGCCCCGGCTCAGCCACAGCACGTCATCGCCGCGGCGGACGCGGACGTAGGTCAGGCCCGCCCCGACTGCCGCGGCGACGTTCGAGGTCAGCGTCCAGGGCGTCGTGGTCCAGACGAGGAGCGCTTCGCCGGGCCGGTCGAGGAGCGGGAAGCGGACGGTCAGGCCCGGGTCGTCACGATCATGGTAGCCCTCGGTCATCTCGTGCTGGCTGATGCCGGTGCCGCAGCGGGCGCACCAGGGCATCGTGTCGTGGCCCTTGTAGATCCAGCCCCGGCGGTGGCATTCGGCCAGGAATCCCCAGATCAGGTCGTTGTTCTCGTTGCTGAAGGTGAAGTAACTGCCGCCGACGTCGGGCATGCCCAGCCGCCCGACGAGCATCTCCACGCTGTCGGTGACGGGGCCGTCGGGGCCCTCGATCGTGGCGACCTGGGACGGGTCCGCGGCGAGGAGGTCGCGGAGCCGCCGGAGCTCCTCGGGATCGTTCCAGTCCATCCAGTAGCCGAGGCGCATCGACTGCTCGGTCTGGCGGGCCGCGAAGGTCAGGACCCGCTGCTTGCAGAGGCTCACGAACTCGGCGATGCCGTAGGCCTCGATGTCGCGCTTGGAGGTGAAGCCGAGATCTCGCTCGACGTTGACCTCCACCCAGAGGCCCTGGCAGTCGAAGCCGTTCTGCCAGCGCTCCGCCTCGCCCAGCATGGCGTGGAAGCGCTGGAAGAGGTCCTTGTAGGTCCGCCCCCAGGCGTGGTGGACGCCCATCGGGTTGTTGGCCGTGATGGGACCGTCGAGGAAGCTCCAGCGGGGACCCTCCGCGTTCTGCGCCCGGAGCTGGGCGAACGTGCCGCGCTCCCGCCAGAAGGCGAGGGTCTCGTGCTCCATGGCGACGAGATCCGGGCGCGTCGGTACGGGTCGGAACATCTGGCCTCGCGTGGTGGTGGGGATCCGCGGGCGAAGGGCGCAGACGCCGATCGCCCGGGCGCGGTGAAACGTCGGGTCCCTGTATCCTACCCGCGATGCAGCCCGCGCACGAGGTGCCCCAGCGCCGACGCTCTGCGTTCGTGGCGGCCTTCCTGTCCCTGATCTTCCCGGGCCTCGGCCACGCCTACCTGGGGGCCCATCGCCGCGCCCTCGGATTCGCCGCCCCGCCGATCCTGGCCGGCGCGCTCGTCGCCGGCCTGGCGGTTCGCATGGACGTCCTGACCCTCGCCGGCGTGGCCATCCAGGAGTGGTTCATCGCGGCCGTCTTCATCGTCAACATCGTGGCCATGGCCTACCGGGCCGCGGCCATCGTCGATGCCTGGCGCATCGCCCGCTGGCTGGCGGGCGGCAGCGGCAGCGGGAGCGGAGGGCGCCGGACGGCAGGCGGCGGGGTCCGCATGGCCTCGCTCCCGGGCCTCCTGGCGGTCCTCCTCGTCATGGCCACCCTGCATGTCGCGGTCGGCCGCTACGACCTCCTCCTGGCCGGGACGACGGCCTGCATCTTCGACTCCGGGGCGGCCGGCTGCGGCGGGACGCCCGGAGCCTCCGGCGGCTCCGGGGCGCCGACGGGCGACGCCTCCGCCACGCCGGAGCCGAGTGCGGTCGGGACGGCCGTCCCGTCCTCGAGCATCCCGCCTTGGAATGGGACGGAGCGCCTGAACATCCTGCTCATCGGTGCCGACGAGCAGGGCGGCGGCCACAACACCGACACGATGATCGTGGTCTCGATCGACCCGCTCACCAATCGCGTGGTCATGTTCCAGCTCCCCCGCGACACGGTGGACGTCCCGGTGCCGCCGGGGCCGGCCCAGAAGCTCTTCGGGACGACCTACGCGGGCAAGATCAACTCCTGGTTCGTCAACGTCCGGTACCGTGCGGACCTCTATCCCGGGACGGCCCAGACGCGCGGCTACAACGGCCTCAAGGACATCCTCGGCAACCTTTACGGGCTCGACGTGAAGTACTACATGGAGGTCAACTTCGACGGCTTCCGACAGATCGTCGATGCCCTCGGCGGCGTGACCATCAACGTCCAGGTCCCGGTGGTGGATGACAGCTACCCGGCCGGCGACGGGGCCCTCCAGCGCGTCTACATCCCGTCCGGCATGCAGCACATGAGCGGGGCCGATGCCCTGGTCTACGCCCGCTCCCGGCACGCTTCGACGGACTTCGACCGCGGCGCCCGCCAGCAGCGCGTGCTCCTGTCGCTCCGCCAGCAGACCGACATCGGGCGGGTCCTGCCCAACCTCGACTCGCTGGCCGCGGCCCTCTCGGCGTCCTTCCGGACGGACATCCCGCGCGACCTCTTCCCGCGCCTCCTCGGCCTCGCGGAGCACGTGACGACGCGCAACGTTCGATCCTTCATCTTCACCCCGCCCTTCTACCAGACCGAGTACACCCAGGGGACGTACCGGATCGTGCCCAAGGTGGACCGTATCCGGGCGGCCGTCCGGGATGCCTTCACGGCCGACTCGACCCTCCTCGACCGGCGCGAGGCGATCTCCGCCGAGGGCGCCTCGGTCTACGTCCTCAACGGGACCAGGTCGTCTGGCGAGACGGGCAAGATCGCCGACTACCTCGAGTTCCTCGGCATGGCCGCCTCCGCGCCATCGCAAAAGCCGGACGTCAGCGGCCTCTCGACGACCACGATCCGCGTCTACAACGGCGCCGAGGTGTCCGCGCCCCTGACGGTCTCGGCCCTCGAGGGCGTCTTCGGGACGAAGGCCCAGCTGCTGACCGATCCGGCGGCGACCGCGGACATCGTGATCGTCACCGGGACCGGCACCCCCGCCCTGACGCCGCCACCCATCCCCTGACGGGGCGGAGAGGGTCGAGGGGACGTCGTCGTTCCCGGGCGCGGCGGCAACGACACCCGACCTTGGCGGGGCGCCGGCCGCTCCCCTACGCCTTCTCGGTCACCCGGTACTCGAGGTAGCGGCCGGCCATGAGGCGGGTCTGGGCGTCGAGCGCCGGCAGGTTCGAGAAGACGAGGCCGACGATGGGCAGGAGCAGCCACTGGATGCGGCTCACGACGTTCTGGATCAGGCCCCATTCGGCCGGCCGCGGCGGCGCGATGCGCTCCTCGACGTACATGAGGACGACAAGGCAAGCGAAGGCCGCCGTCAGGAGCCACGACGCATAGAGGGGCAGGTTCTGGCCAAGGGTCGTCTCGGCGAAGCTCGGGTTGAGGATGAGCGGCACATTCGAGCCGAAGATGAGGACGAAGGGCGCGATCGCCCAGTTGAGGTGGTCCAGCCACAGGTCGAAGAGGCGCCGGACCCGGAGGAGGCGCGGAATCTCCGAGTGGGCGAAGGCATTCCGGATGTAGTACGGGATATCGGTCACACCCCACGCCCAGCGCCGGATCTGGGTGTACTGCTGGACGAGGGTCCGGGGGTAGGAGCGGGCCCGGACGGCGTCCCCGTAGATGGGCATGAAGAGCGGGATCGCCCGGAACTCGCCGCTGTAGCGGAAGAACGACTTCCAGTAGAAGCGGCTGTCCTCGGGGATCGCGTCGGTCGCCCAGTAGTCGACCTCGTGGACGGTCTGGAGGCTGACCGAGTACGAGGAGAAGCTGATGAGGCGCTCCGGGGTCAGCGACCGCCACATCTGGACGTGGGTCGCGCCGATCGCCACCAGGCGCACCGGGAGGGGCACGTCCCAGAGGTTGTTGTGGAACATCGGGACCGGCTGGTAGAGGCGCCGGAAGCGGTCCGTGTCCGTCAGGAACGTCCAGCTGAGGTAGGCGAAGTAGCGGGGGTGGACCCGATAGTCCGAATCAAGGTCGGTGACGAGGACCTCGGACGGGTCGAACCGGAGGCGCAGGAGCTCGCGGTAGAGCCAGCGGCCCCCGTAGGCCATGGCACTGCTCTTGCCGACCACATGACCCGGCTCGAGGGGATCGAGGATGTGGAAGAAGTGCAGAAAGCGATCGCCGAAGACCTCGCGCAGGCGGGCCACGTTGGCGCGCCCGCCCAGGTCCGTCTCGCGGGTGATGATCGCGACCATGCGGCGCTCCGCGGGCCAATCCGAGTCGGCCAGCGCCCGGACCGTCTCGTAGAGCTTCTCGTAGGGTTCCGTGTAGGTCGGCACGAGGGCCACGTGCCACAGCCGATCGGGGTCCGGGATCGGATCGCCGCGCCGGGCCAGGAGGCGGAGGAGGTCCTTGCGCTCGGCGCGCAGGCGGGCGATCTCGCGCTCGCCGCCCTCGGCGGCATCCCGCTGGCCGGCCCTCGCCAGCTCCCCGACCCGCCGGGCGATGAGCGGCAGGCGAGCCTCGATGAGCGCGATCCGTCCGGGCACGTCCCGGAGGGCATAGGTCCGTGCCCGCCAGTCGACGTCGACGGTCCGCCGGATCTGGCCGTACGCTGCGGCGACGCTCCCCGTCAGCATCACCGCCTTGTACAGCCAGTAGACGTCGAAGGTCAGGACGAACCAGGCGACGACCTGCGGCCAGCGGAAGGAGAGGCCGACCGATCCCACGATCAGCGTCCAGGTCACGAGCCCGGGCACGATCTCGAGGAGGCGCTGGAGGCGCCGGCCCCGAAGGACCTGGGTGGCTTCGGCCGGAGGCGCGGCCTCCGACGAGTCGCCTGCCCCAGGCCCGGCCCCGACCGGGGAGGGACGGGTGGCTTCAGCCACCGATGGGGATCGGCGTCACCCAGTGCGCGAAGGCCGGGGTCCGCCCGCGAACCGCGTCGAAGTAGGCGTCCCGGATCCTTCGCGTGATCGGGCCGACCGCGCCCGACCCGACGGGTCGGTGATCGAGCTCGACGACCGGCGAGATCTGGACGCCGGTCCCGCACAGGAACATCTCCTCGGCGACATAGATCTCGGAACGATCGATCGACCGCACCTCGACGGTGAGGCCGAGGCTGGCGGCGAGCTCGAAGATCGCCTTCCGGGTCACCCCTTCGAGGATGTCGTCGTTCACCGGCGGGGTCAGGAGGACCCCGTCCCGGACGACGAACATGTTGGCCGCCGAGGCCTCTGAGGCGTGGCCGTCGGGGGTCAGGACGAGGGCCTCGTCGAAGCCGTTGAGCTCGGCCTCGGACTTCTGGAAGGCCATGTTGACGTAGCCGCCGACGATCTTGCCGCGGGCCGGGAGGGCCTCGTCGGCGTTGCGCCGCCACGAGGAGGTCATGAGCCGGATGCCCTTGTCGACGTCGACGTAGTTGCCGAAGGGGACGGCGAAGATCACGAATTCGTGGTCGAGGTGGTGAAGGCGGACCCCCACCGATCGGCTCGACTTGTAGAAGCATGGCCGGATGTAGAGGTCCTCGCGGAGACCGTTGCGCGACGCGACCTCGACGGCGATCTTCACGAGCTCGTCGGCAGTCGGGAGGTTCTCCATCAGGAGCATCCCGGCGTTCTGCCGGATGCGCTCCATGTGCTCCCTCAGGAAGAGTCCATACAGCTCCCCCGCGTCGGCGTTCCAGTAGGCCCGGATGCCCTCGAAGACGGCCGTCCCGTACATGAAGGCATGGGTCATGATCGGGACCCGGGCGTCGCGCTGCGGGACGTAGGCGCCCTCGAAGTAGCAGATCAGGTCGTCCAGGGCGGGCGCGGCCGTGGCCGCTGGGCCGGGTGCCTTCTGGGTCAGCATGCGACGCGGCTCCTCTGGTCGCGGCTCCGGCCGCGGACGTCGTCGGTTCGGCGGCGAGTATAGCCTGAGGCTGCGCCGGCCCCCGGCGGCGGGACCCTGCCCGGCGGCCGGATTCAATCGGGCTGCACGTCGATCAGCAGGATCCAGGCCGGCCACGCGGCCGGTCCGGCCCGGCGCCGTCAGCCGCCGGTCAGGATCGACGTCACCACGATGCCGAGATAGGCCACGTAGAACACGCCGCCGATCAGAAGTCCCCGTCCGGTCAGCCGGCCGCGTCGGGCCATCGGGACGAAGACCGCGGCTGTGGACAGGAAGGCGATCCCGGCCGATGCAAAGGCCACGTATGAGCCCGGACCGATGACCCAGTTTCCCGGCGCCAGGACCAGGGCGACGACGGTCGGGATGCTCGCCTGGAAGACCATGGCGCCGGTGATGTTGCCCATCGCGAGGGTGTCCTTGCCCTGGCGGATCCAGATGATCGAGTTGAACTTCTCCGGGAGCTCGGTCGCGATCGGTGCGACGACGAGCGCGAGCAGCACCTCCGACACCCCGATCGCCTGGGCAACGTGCTCGACGGCGCCGACGAACGCGATGGCCCCGATCACGATGAGCGCGAGCGCGGCCAGAACCTGGATGTTGACCATGCGGAGGCGGGGCACGGCGCGATGCCGAGTCCGGTCCAGGTGGCGAAATCGCAGCGGGGCGAGGTCCGCGGCGTCGACGTCGGGATCTGCCTCGAAGTGCCGCCGGACGTAGCGGCCGTACATGATGAGGAGCACCGCGGCGACGATGAGCTTGGGCCACGCCGGATCCGTCGGCAGGAAGGCGGCCCCGATCGCCAGCGCGTAGGAGAACCCGAAGGTACGCAGGTCCAGGCCCAGGACCACCGGGTCGACCGGCATGACGTCGCGATCGGAGCGGTGGCGGGCCTGCCACAGCACGGCCACGCCCGTCACGAACATTGCCAGCGTCGCCAGCATGAACGGGGCGCCCAGGATCGCTCCAACGCCGATCTCGTTCGTGGTCGAGCCACGGGTGAAGCCGATGGCGATGATCGGGATCGTCGTTTCCGGCAGGGCCGTCCCGACGGCCGCCAGGACCGAGCCGACGGCGCCCTCGGCCAGCTCGAGCTTCCGCCCGAACCACTCGATCCCGTTGGTGAAGAGCTCCGCGCCGAGCAGGATCAGGACGAAGGACAAGCCGAGGACGAGGAAGTCCATCTCAAGCCCGCCCGCAGCGGTGGTGCGGCATCGTCAAGCGGCCGCGCTGCCGAGGACGATCCCGATCGCGATGACCGTCAGGATCAGGAACGACACGATCACCATCTCCCGCTCGCCGTCCCGAGCGTAGCCGACGAGGGCAAGGACGACCCGCGCGGCCGGCGTCAGCATGACGACGAGCACCCCGACCCAGAGGAAGCCCTCGGGCCGCTGGGCGACGAGATTCGCGAGGATTCGGCCCGGGTCGAGCGCGGGTGCGTGATCCGCCGGGGACAGCCCGCGCGCCAGCATCAGGACGACCCCGATCGCGATGAGGGCGATCGCGACGTACGTGCCGGTCTGGAGCAGCCGGGCGATGCCACCCTCGAGGCCGGCGGCCCGTGCGGTGCGCGCAGCGGCGCGATCGGGTGTCGGTGGGGCGGTCATACGATCCGAAGCGCCCGGCGCGCCATCTCGTACGAGGTGTAGAGGAGCACCGCGGCGAAGAGGATGCGCAGGGCTCGGACGTCGACCCGCGGCGCGATCCTCGACCCGCCCGTTGCGCCCACGAACACGCCGACGGCCATCGGTCCCGTCGCGAACAGGTTGATCCCGCCGTGGAGGAGGTACACCCAGGCGCTCGTCGAGGCCGTGATCCCGATCATGAGATTGCTGGTCGCCGTCGCGACGCGCAGCGGGACCCCCATGACGAGGTGCATGACGGGCACCTTGACCAACCCGCCGCCGATCCCGAGGAGGGCCGAGGCGACGCCGGCGACGACCGACCCGACGAAGCCGCCCGGGAGGTTGCGGATCCGGTAGTCGCTGCCCGAGAGCCGGGCGATCCAGGGCCGCCGCTCAGGCGGCGCCGGTCTCGCCGGCGCCGCGGGATCGACCTCGGCGGCGACCCGGCGCGGCCGGAGCCGAGGCGCCGCTGTTGACGATGACGCAGACCAGGGAAACGCCGACGGCGTCGCGCAGGGGCAGGTTGAAGCCGAGTGTCAGGAGCGGCACGATCAGGACGCCGCCACCGAGCCCGAGGAGGGACCCGAAGACGCCCGCGGCGATCCCGCCGCCGAGCATCAGGAGGGCGGTATCCACCGCTCAGGTCGTCCCGGGGCCCCTGGTCGTGCGGCCCGCCGCCGGGTCAGGGCCGGAGGTGCTGCGGGGCGTACGGCAGGAGCGCCACGATCCGCGCCCGCTTGAGGGCCACGGACAGCTCGCGCTGGTGGCCGGCGCACGTGCCGGTCTTGCGGCGTGGCTCGATCTTGGCCCGCTCCGAGAGGTAGCGCCGGAGGCGATTGACCTCCTTGTAGTCGATCACGACGGTCTTGTCGGCGCAGAAGGAGCAGACCTTCCGTCGACGCCGGTCGCGGTAGAAGTCGTCCTTCTTGCGGGATCGCGGTGCTGGCATTCGTGTGTCTCCTCGGGCGCCTCCCGGGGCGCCGGATGGTCAGGATCGGGTCAGAAGGGGAGCTCGTCGATCTCGGTGTCGTCGAATCCACCGGCACCGGACGGCGCAGCGCCGGTGGCACCGGCCGGGGCGCCGGCCCCGGCTCCACCGGGAGCCCCGGCGAAGGTGCCCTCCTGGTCGCGACGATCGAGGGCGATGACGTTGTCGGCGCTGACGTCGAGGGACATGCCCTTGCGGCCGTCGTTGGTCTCGTACTCACGGGTCCGGAAGCGCCCGTCGACGAAGACCCGGGCGCCCTTCCGAAGGTTCTCGGCTGACCGTTCGGCGCGATCGCCCCAGACGCTGACCCGGAACCAGTCCGTGGCCTCGACCCATTCGCCCGTCTGCTGGTTCTTGGTGGCCTGGTTGACGGCCACGCTGAAGGTCGCGACCGGGCGGCCGTTGGGGGTGTAGCGGAGCTCGGGATCGCGCCCGAGGTTGCCGATGATCTGGATCTTGCACAGGGCCATCGGGGGCTCCTCTCAGTCGATCGCGGCCGGAGCGGCTTCGCTCTCGGACTCGTCGATGCGCTCAGTCCCGTCGTCCTCGTCCTCGACATCGTCGTCGACGGAGGGGAGGTCAAGGTCATCACCGCCGTCGCCGTCGCCCCGGATCGCCTTCGCGGGCCGCTCCTGGCGGACGACGAGGTGGCGGAGGACTTCCTCCGTGATCAGGAGACTGCGCTCGATCTCGGCGATCGTGCCGGCCGCGCCCTCGAAGACAAGAATGTGGTACGAGCCCTCACGGTAGCGCTCGATGGGATAGGCCAGCCGGCGCCGCCCCCAGGGGGCCACCTTGATGATCTGGCCGCCATCCGCCGTGATCTGGCGGGTGGTGCGATCGACGATCGCCGCGATGCGCTCGTCCGGGGCGTCCGGACGGAGCACGAGCATGAGTTCATAGCGGCGCATGGGCCGTCAGCTCCTTCCAATGGGTATGCCCCGCTGTCCAGCGGACGCGGAGCGGAAAGGTCGGCGCGGAGTCTAGCACGGGTGACTCGATGTATCCTCAGCAACCGTCGGCTCTCGCCGGCGCTCTCCATCGGGCAGACACGGGGTGTACGTGGCCACCAGTCGAATCCTGCTGATCTCCGACGTCGGCGACACGCTCGTCCAGGACGCCCTGCGGGCGGCCGTGCACGAGACGACGGTCGTCCCCGACCTCGCGTCAGCGCTCGAGGCCGCCGCCGGCGGGCTGTCGGTGGAGGTCGTCGTCCTGGACCTCGCGGGCACCGCGGATGACCTCGTCGAGGCAAGCCAGGCGATCCGGGCCGCGGAACCCCTCGTCGGGCTGCCGATCCTGTGCGTGAGCCAGACGGACGACGTCGAGGACCGGATCCTCCTCCTGGAGGCCGGCGTCGACGACGTCATCGCCCGTCCCTTCGATTCCCGGGAGCTGGACGCCCGGGCCGAGGCGCTCGCGCTCCGCTTCCACCGCTCGCGCGACCTGAGTCAGTCGACGAACGCGGGCGTCACCATCCGGGACGGCTCGCCGCGCCGGATCATCGCCGTCTACTCGCCGAAGGGCGGCGTCGGCACGACCACCGTTGCCGTCAACGTGGCCACCTGGCTCGCCGGCCAGCTGCCCGGCGCCGTGGCCATCCTGGACCTCGACTTCCAGTTCGGCCAGGTCTCCACGCACCTCAACATCGAGACCCGGATGACCATGGCCGAGCTCGTCCGCGACGAGGCGGCCCTCCGGGATCCCGGGCTCTTCTCGGCGGCCCTGGACCGGCACGGGTCGGGGCTCATGGTCCTCGGCGCCCCGGCCACGCCAGATGTCGTCGCCGGGGTGACGACGGAGGCGCTGACGACGCTGCTGGCGACCGCGAGCGCGGCCTTCCAGATCGTCGTCGTGGATGCCGGCTCGGTCCTCGACGCACGCTCCGAGACCGTCCTCACCCACGCCACCGACATCGTCGTGGTGGTGACCCCGGAGTTCCCGGCCCTCAAGGCGGTCCATGCCCTCGGGGAGATTCTGAACCTCTCGACGGGCGAGCTGGGCGAGACGGCCTACGTCCTCAACGAGATCTTCGCCCGAGGGCTGCTCCGGATCAGCCACATCGAGGAGGCCCTCGGGACGAAGATCGCCCTGACCATTCCCTACGATGCCTTCGCCTTCCTGAAGAGCGTCAACGAGGGCGTCCCCCTCGTCTCGGGATCGCCGAAGAGTCCGGCCGCCGACCAGCTCCGCCGGCTCGCGGCCCGCGTGGCGGGCCTGCCGACGACCGCGAGAGAGCCGGTCGAGCGCAGGTCGAAGGGCCTGGCGGGACTCTTCAGCCGCGGCTGACGCGGGGCGCGGGCGCGGGCGCGGCCCGGGGTCTCAGGTCCACGGCCGCACGTCCTGGGGCCGAATGGCGCGCGGCTACGCGTCGCGCGGCACGCCAGGCAACCACGCGGCGACCTCGTACCGGAGGAGGGAGTCGAACCCTCACGCCCTTGCGGGCTGCCGATTTTAAGTCGGCTGCGTCTGCCGTTCCGCCACTCCGGCCAGCGCAGCGTAGCGAACGTCAGGTGGCCGCGTCGCCCCCGCCCGGCTCGGGCTCCGGCTCCAGTCGCCCTCCCCTGACCGTCGCGCCGACGACCATGGCGGCCCCCACGAGCACGACGTTCTTGATGATGTACTGGCCCTCGAGCGTGGGCGCGAAGGGAAAGGCGCTGAAGGTGTCGGCCGGGAAGAAGATCAGCGGGGTCACGGTTCCGAGCATCTGGACGGCCAGGAGCAGCAGCGTGGCCCGGAGGAAGCGGCCCGTGAGGAGGCCCAGCCCGATGAGGGTCTCCCAGGTCGCCAGGAGCGGCAGCGAGACAGACGGCCCGATGAGGCCGCCGCTGAGGGTCTGGACGGTTCGGGCCGCGAGCGCTTCGGCCGGACTGGCGCCGGGAAAGAACTTCAGGACCCCGAACCATAGGAAGACGATCCCGAGCCCGATCCGGAGCACGGGCACGCCGATCCTGGCAAGCGTCGCCGTGATGCGAATGTCGAGTGGCTCGAGCGACCTGGGTACACCGGATGTGCTCACGGCCTGAGCCTACCGCGATCGAGCCCGATCGTCCGCGACGGGTCCGCGGGAATGGAGGCGACGAGCGGATTCGAACCGCTGAATAGAGGTTTTGCAGACCTCCGTGTTAAGCCACTTCACCACGTCGCCACGGGTGGACAGCCCGGCGGATTGTGCCACAGGGAGCGGCGGTCGGCCGCTGGGCAGCCGGCTGTGGCCCAGCTGCGACCCGGCTGCGGCCCGGCAGGGAGCCCGACTGGGAGAGTGGTTGCCCCTCGAGGATTCGAACCTCGCCTAACGGATTCAAAGTCCGCTGTCCTACCACTAGACGAAGGGGCAGCCGGCCAGTCGATCGTCGGTCCCGGGGGCTCGAGCAGCGCCTCGGCCCGCCGGTCCGGGCAAAGAAATGGAGCGGAAGACGGGACTCGAACCCGCGACCCTCACCTTGGCAAGGTGATGCTCTACCAACTGAGCCACTTCCGCTCGGGGGCTGCGCGCACCGGCGATGGTGCCGAGAGCCAGATTCGAACTGGCGACACCGCGATTTTCAGTCGCGTGCTCTACCAACTGAGCTATCTCGGCCCGGTGGACCTTGCGGACCCATCGGCCCGACGGCGTGCCGGAGGATAGCACGGGCTCCCGAGGCCGGGCAATTTCCCAGGCCGGGCAACTCCCCGGGGCCTCGAGGGGTCCAGCGAGGTGCCCTGGGCCGGCCTGTGGGCCGGCCTTTGGGCCGGCCTGTGGGCCGGCCTTTGGGCCGGCCTGTGGGCCAGCCTGTGGGCCGGCCTGTGGGCCGGCCTTGCCCACCAGGCGGCGAAACGTGCCCGACGAGCCTGGCGAAGCGCTTGCCTGCAGCCTCGGCGCCGGCGTGAGCACGAAACCTTGCCTGGCAGGCGCCCGCCGATGATCGGCGAGCCGGGCCAGCCTCGTTGCGGCAATGTGACGCACGAATCCCTGCCTGACAGTCAACTCCGATCGCGGCCGGTCCCAACGGCGGCGCCCAACGGTCGCCGACGGCTGCCATCGCCGACGGTCGGAGGCGACCCTCGGTCGGGGTGGGCTCTCGGTCGGAGGCGACCCTCGGTCGGGGTGGGCTCTCGGTCGGAGGCGACCCTCGGTCGGGGTTGGCCGCCGGTCGCAGCGATCGACGGTCGGAGGCGACCCTCGGTCGAGGTGGGCTCTCGGTCGGAGGCGACCCTCGGTCGGGGTGGGCTCTCGGTCGCCGCGATCGACGGTCGGAGGCGACCCTCGGTCGAGGTGGGCTCTCGGTCGGAGGCGACCCTCGGTCGGGGTTGGCCGCCGGTCGCAGCGATCGACAGTCGAGGCGACCCTCAGTCAAGACCTCGAAGCGCGGCGAACTCGGCGGCGTCCATCGGCTGCTGGCCGCTCAGCTGGCGGAGGCGGTTGATGCGATCGACGATCGGCGGGTGGGTCGAGAACATCGAGCTCGAGCGTGCCTCGAACTTCTTGATCGGGTTGGTGAAGTAGAGGTGCTGGGTAGCCGGGTTGGCGACCTCCAGGACCTCCTTGTCGGAGGCGATCTTGGCCAGCGCCCGCTCGAGGCCGGCGGGGTTCCTCGTCAACTCGACGGATGATGAATCGGCGAGGTACTCGCGTTGCCGGCTGACCGCCAGCTGGACCATGCGGACGGCGATCGGGGCCAGGATCGCCAGGACGATGCCGAGGAGGAACATCACGGCCTGGAGTCCCCCGCCCCCTCGGTCATTGCTTCGCGAGCCGCGACCACCGCCCCAGAAGGTGAAGCGCAGGAAGAAGTTGGAGAGCAGCGCGACCGATCCCACGAGGACGCCGACGAGGAGCGTGAACCGGATGTCGAAGTTGCGGACATGCGAGAGCTCGTGACCGATGACACCCTGGAGCTCCTCGCGGTTGAGCTTCTGGAGGAGGCCCGTGGTGATCGCGATCGACGAGTGCTGCGGGTCGCGGCCCGTCGCGAAGGCGTTCGGAGCGGTGTCGTCGATGAGGTAGACGGCGGGCATCGGGATATTGGCGGCGATCGTCAGCTCCCGGACGAC
>JACQEH010000057.1 GCA_016200675.1 Chloroflexota bacterium
GGGGCACAATCCGCGGGTTATGCAGATTGCCATCGTCGGCCTTGCGGGCAGCGGCAAGAGTACCGTCTTCAACACGCTGACCCGCGGCCATGCCGAGACCGGAGGCTTCGGAGGGCTGACCCTCAACGTCGGGGTGGTCAAGGTCCCCGACGAGCGGCTCGATCGGCTGGCCGCGATCTTCCACCCGAAGAAGGTGGTCCATGCCGACGTGACCTACGTCGACCTGCCCGCCCCGCCGGTCTCGTCCGAGGGCCGGATCGGGACCGAGGAGCTGCCGCCCGAGCACCTCGCCCGCCTCCGGGACTCGGACGCGCTCCTCCATGTCGTCCGCGCCTTCGAGGATCCCTCCAACCCGCACCCGGCCGGGAGCGTCGACCCCGCCCGTGACATCGAGCAGCTGGACCTCGAGTTCATCCTGGCCGACCTCGCCATCGTCGACCGCCGCCTCGAGCGCCTGACCTCGACCGGCCGCCACGGGACGCAGGCCGAGCGCGACGCCAACGAGCGCGAGGAGGTCATCCTGCGGGGCTTGAAGGGCCAGCTCGAGGCCGGCCAGCCGATCCGCGACGCGGGCCTCGACGCCGACGGGCGCAAGGCGCTCCGTGGCTTCCGGTTCCTGACCGAGAAGCCGGTCCTGATCCTGCTCAACATCGGCGAGAGCGAGCGAGCTCGAACCGGCCGACGCGGCCATCTTCATGGCCGAGCTCGGGATCGAGGGCTCCGGGCTGGGACGGGTCATCGCCCTGTCCTACCAGCTCCTTGGCCTGATCTCCTTCCTGACCGCGGGCCCCGGCGAGGTCCGGGCCTGGCCGATCCCCGAGGGGAGCACGGCGGTGGATGCCGCCGGCACGATCCATACCGATCTCGCGAAGGGCTTCATCCGGGCCGAGACCGTCGCCTACGAGGACCTGTTGACCCTCGGCTCGATGGCCGAGGCGCGGAAGGCCGGTCGCCTCCGATCCGAGGGCAGGACCTACCGGGTCCGCGACGGCGACGTCCTCGAGATTCTCTTCAGCCGGTGATCCCCGGTGCGACTTGGTAGCTGCGCCCTTCGCCGGTCGCCGCGCCCGTCAGTTGAGGCTCGGGCCGTCGGGATCGAAGTCGGCGTAGACGCCCCGATAGTCGGCGTCGCCCGTGACCTCGACCTCGTCGTCGCCGTCCTCGGCATCGAGGTCGGCGAGGAAGTTGTCATCCTCAATCTTGCTGACGTTGACGGCGGCCGTCAGGCGGTCGTCGGAGACGAAGACGAAGCCGTAGTTGCGCTCGAGCTCCTCGGCGATGGCCTCGATGAGGGAGTCCGTCTCGTAATGGTCCTGGACCTGGCGCCGGATCGACTGGACCGTGGTGAAGAACTCCTCGGCGTCCATCTCCTCTTCGCGATAGAGCATGACGTCAAAGAAGAGATCCGCATCCCCCTCGTGGAGCTCGTAGAACTGCATCCCTGCGCTCCTGGTCCGGGGGCCGCGACATGCGACCGGCCCGCCGAGTATAGGCCGGTCGCCGCGTGACCCGGCCACTCGTGATCGGCTCCGCTTCGCGGGACGTGACGCCCGACGACCCCCGCGGCTGGCGCCTCGGAGGGGCCGTCGCGTTCTGTGGATTGACCCTCGCCCGGCTCGGCTTGCGGCCCCGGGTGCTGCTCGGCGTGGATGCGACGGCATCTGCGGCGGATGAGCTCGACCTGCTCCGCCGGGCGGGCGCCGACGTGCACGTGGTCCGCCTCCCGGCCGGCCCCGTCTTCCGCAACCGGAGCACGCCAGGCGGGCGCGTCCAGGACTGCCTGGAGCCCGGCGCGCCCATCGACCCGGTCGTGCCGGCAGGCTGGGCCGAGGCTGCGACCTGGCTCCTGGTTCCCGTTGCGGACGAGGTGACGGATGCGTGGGCCGGCCTCCCGCCGGTCGATGCCTTCGTCGCCGTCGGCTGGCAGGGTCTCCTCCGGAACCTGCCCCGAGGCGGCACCGTGAGCCGCCGCCCGCCCACCCGTTCCGCCGTCATCGAGCGGGCGGACCTGGTGAGCCTCAGCAGCGAGGACGTGGCGCCCGGGACGCTCCCGGCGACGCTAACGGCGCTGCTCGGCCCGCGGGCGACGCTCGTCCTGACCAACGGATCCGACGGCGGCTCGATCTGGTCGGCCGACGCCGACGGGCGGCGCGAGGCTCGGCGGTACCCGGCGACGCCAACGGCGGGCGTGGTCGATCCGACGGGCGCGGGCGACACCTTCCTGGCCGCCCTCGTTGCCGCTCGCCTCGGCCATCCGCTGGCGGCCCCGGGCGGGCTCGACGCGGCACTCCGCCTGGCGGCGGCCGTCGCGTCGCTCAGCGTGGAGGGCCCGGGCCTGCTCGGCGTGCCGACCCTCGCCGCGGTGGCGGCGCGCCTCGGACGGGTGCCCGATCGCGATCAGGGCGATCAGGGCGATCAGGGCACCGCGACCGCGCCGCCCGCGGGCCCGGCTGGCTCGGGCGGCCGCGCGGACTGAGCGACCCCGGCGCTTGCGCCCGACCGGGCCGGCTGACGTCGGGCGACGCGCCGCCGCAGGCGCGAGGCGCGGCGCACGAGATCGCGCTCGAGTCCCGGATGCGGCCGGCCGAGGAAGCGGGCACGCTCCACGAACCGGACTGCGGCCAGGGTCGCGGCCAGGGCCGCCTCCGGATCCCGGCGATCATGCTCGCGAATCTTGGCGACTTCGACCCAGGCGAGCGCCCCGACGAGCCCGCCGCGATCGGCGACCGCAAGCCAGGCACGCTCAGCCTCGACCCGCCGCCCGAGGCGGCGCAGCAGGCGCGCTCGATCGGCCTCCAACCGCTCCTGTGTCCACGGGCCGTCGAGACGGTCACCGGAGGCCGTCCGCCAGGAGTGCTCGGAGGTCCGTCCATGGGCACGGCCGCCAAAGTCCGGTCGCGACCGCGGCGACCACCAGGCATCATCGTCCTCGCGGACGCGCCGCGGCTCGGGCCGTGCCGTGCCCCCGCCACCATCGTCCGGTCGGAGGCGATCGACGGCCCGCCCGGGGACCGGCTCGAGGTCCGTCCGTCGCAGCCCCTCGAGCGCCCAATCGAGGCAGTCGAGGGCCTCCGCAAACCGGTGGTGGGCAGCGAAGGTCCGGCCGAGGCCCGCCAAATCGCCGGCCGGGGCAGCCCGCCGGCCCACTGGCTCCGCCAGGTGCTGGTCGACGTGGCAGAGGAGCCGGGCCAGAGAGCGGACATCCTCCTCGTTATGCCGCACGACGCCGAGGAGGAGGGCCGGGTCGCCGTCCCGGAGGAACTGCAGGTAGCGGGCCGGAATCTCCCAGCCGGGGACGTCGTCGTGGCGGCCCAGGCCGAGGAGGTGGGCTTCGGCCGTCTGGAGCCGTGCATCGGGCATGCGATGCCGGAAGAGGCGCCGGACCAGGGGCAGCAGATCGAGGTGTCCCGCGTGGCCCGGAGGGTCGGCCCGGGCCATCCGGTAGCGGGCCACGAGGAGCGGCCAGTCGAAGCCCCGCCCGTTGTAGGTGACGAGCCAGCCGTGGCCCGGGACGTGGCGTCGCAGCTCGTCGAGGAAGGCCGGCTCGTCGGCGTGATCCGGGAGGAGCAGCTGAATCTGGCGGAAGCGCGCCCCTTCCCACCAGCCGAGCCCGACCAGGAAGGCGAGGGTCCCGGCGGCCGTCGCGAGGCCCGTCGTCTCCGTGTCGAGACAGAGGAGCGGCACGTCGGCGGCGGGTTGTCCGGGCAGCCGGGAGAGGCGGTCACGATCGATCTCCATCACCGTTGAGCGACGCTCGACCCGGACGAAGGTCCCCGTGGGCCCGTGAACGAGCTCGCCGTCAACCTCGGCGGCAAGTCGCTCGGCGCCGCTGGCCACCGCCCTGCGGGAGGGCGACCCGGGATCCGGCCCGCCGGCCGTGTCGGCCGCGGGTCTCGAGCGACCGGCCCGGAAATTCGCCAGGCGCCGATCGAGCGTGATCGTCACCGGGGACTCGCTCACGCCACCCGGGCCGTCCGAGGACCGGCCGCGGCGGCGGCCGGTCCCGACGCGCCGAGGGCGGTCAGGAGCCGGCGAGCGAGCGCCTTGGCATCGACGAGCGGGTCGAGGCGCGGCCCCGTACAGGCGGGGCAACCACTCTCGCACGAGCAGGCGTCGATCAAGCCGGCTGCGCCGGCCACGAGCTCGTCATGCCGCGCGAACAGGCGCTCGGAGAGGCCGACGCCGCCGGGCATCGCCTCGTAGAGGTAGATCGTCGGCGATTCTTGGTGGGGGGAACGGACCTGCGAGACGAGGCCCAGGTCGCGCGGGTCCACCATCAGGAGCACCGCCGCGACGGCCTGCAGGGCGCGGCCGGCACCGACGAGCGCGACGTCGAGGTCGTCACGGCGCCAGCCCACGGCCGCTGCCTCCGCGGTCACCCAATAGGCCGTCGTCTGGAGCTCGAGCTCGGGCAGGTCGATCGGTCCCCAGCCAACGTTCTCGTCCGTCCCGAACTTGAGCTTCTTGAAGAGGGTCACGAGGCTCGCGACCATCACCTCGCCGTGGACGCGGCGGCCGCCCGCGGCCGGCGCCTCGGCAAAGACGTCAAGCGGCTTGAGGGTCACGGCCCGGTTGGCGTAGGTGTAGTGGTCGACATCGACCCGGTGGACGTAGGCCTTCCGCTCGCCCCACTCCAGGCGGTCGACGTAGTACTGGACCGATTCGTGGATGTAGATCGCCCGCTCGTGGACGAGGACCTGGGCCGCGAAGAGATCGACCTCGCCCAGGACCCGCGGGCGGTCTGGCGTGGTGTCGATGATCACGACGTTCTCGGGGGCCGCGGCGCGCAGGCTGACCTCCGAGGCCGGGAAGTTCTCCGAGCTCCAGTACCAGCGGCCGTCCGACGCCTGGCGAACCTGGCCCTCCTCGCCGATGAAGGCGAGCAGCTCGTCCGCCGGTCCCGGACCGAAGACCTCGCCCGGCTCGAACGGCCGCTCGAAGGCCGCGCAGCGGATGTGGGCGATCAGGACGTGCAGGTTGTCGGGGTCGATCCGGGCCTCCTCGGGCGAGCGTTGGAGGAGGAACTCGGGGTGGTGGATCACGTACTGGTCGACGGGTGAGGCCGAGGCCACCAGGATCCCGACCGATGGCTCCAGCCGGCGGCCGGCGCGGCCGAGCTGCTGCCAGGTGCCGGCGACCGAGCCCGGGTAGCCGGCCAGCACGGCCACGTCGAGGGAACCGATGTCGACACCGAGCTCGAGGGCGTTCGTGGAGACGACGCCGAGGATCTCGCCGTCCCGGAGCCCACGCTCGATCGACCGGCGCTCGGTCGGCAGGTAGCCGCCGCGGTAGCCCCGGATGCGCGACCGCGGCCCCAGGTGCTCGCGCAGTGATTCGCGAAGGCCGGTGAGGAGGATCTCGACCGACGTCCGGGCCCGCCCGAAGACGATGGTCTGGCGGCCCGCCCGGAGGAACGGCAGGGCCCATCGCTGGGCGTGGCTGAGGGCCGACGTCCGGGCTCCGGTGGCGGGGTCCAGGATCGGCGGGTTGACGAGCAGGACATGGCGCTGGCCGCGGGGTGCCCCGTTGCGATCGATGAGGCGCGGCGAGCGGCCCGTGAGCTGGGCCGCGAGCTCGGCCGGATTGCCGATGGTCGCCGAGGCACACACGATCACCGGGTTCGAGCCGTAATGACGGCAGAGCCGGAGCAGCCGACGGAGGACGTTGGCGACGTGGCTGCCGAAGACGCCGCGGTACGTATGGAGCTCGTCGATGACGATGACGCGGACCTGCTCGAAGAGCTGGAACCACTTGGTGTGGTGGGGCAGGATCGCCGAGTGGAGCATGTCCGGGTTCGTCACGACCACCTGGCCGGCCGTCCGGATCGCGGACCGGATCGGGGCCGGCGTGTCCCCGTCGTAGGTCGCGGCCGAGATCGGCAGGTCGCTGGCCTGGGCAAGCAGGCTCAGCTCCGCCACCTGGTCCTGCCCGAGCGCCTTGGTGGGGAAGAGGAAGAGGGCCCGGGCGGACGGATCGTCGGCCAGCGCCTGGAGGACAGGAACCGTATAGCAGAGCGTCTTGCCGGATGCCGTCGGGGTCACGACGACGACGTCCTCGCCGCTCCTGACGCTCTCGATGGCGGCGGCCTGGTGGGTATAGAGGGATTCTATGCCCCGGCTCCGTAGGCCGCGCTCGATTCGGGGATCGAGCCAGGCGGGGAACGGCGCCGTCTCGGCCGCCCGGGGCGGGATGACCTCGTGATGGATGACGGCCGTCGCGAGTGACGGTTCCTGGAGCAGGCGCGCGAGCACCGCATCCGTGTCGGCGGGGGCATAGGTGCGCACGGCTGGACCTCAATAGCGAACACCCGTTCGATCGAGCGTACACCAGCCTGCCTGGCGCGTGTGCCACCTTGTGTGGCACGAACCCCGTTTCGCGACCAGGGCCCGTTGTTGACACGGTAGCTACGGGTTAGCTACCCTCGCCAGGAGATGGCGAATCCCACGGCCCCCGAGCCGCTCGACGACGACGCGTCGGGCCCGGGCGATCCCGGATCCCGGGTCGATCTGTCAGCGATTCCGTCGTTCCTCCGCGGCCGGGCCGCCCGCGCCGGGAGTGACGATGCTGCCGCCGACGCGCCCGGGCCGATCCGGACGGTCCACCAGCCGAGGCCCGTCCTCGCGGCAGCACCGGACCCGGCCGCCCTCCGCATGGTCGGCGTCTCGCCGCGGCGGATGCTCCAGGTCGTCGCCATCCTCGCGGTGGCCTGGGGGGTCGTCTCCTTCGGCCGCCAGGTTGCGTCCGCCTCGGAGACCTCGGCCCACGCGGCCTCGCTGCGGGCGGCCAATACCCAGCTCCAGGTCCAGGTCCAGGCGATGCAGCAGGATCTGGCGCTGATCCAGGAGCAGCGCTACATCGACCAGCAGGCGCGGGCCTATCGCCTCGGGACGGCCCGCGAGATTCCCTTCGCCCTGGAGGCGGGGGCGCCCGCGCTCCGGGCGGATGCACCCGGGTCGGCCGCCAATCGCCTGGGCGCCCCGAGCACGGCGGGCAGCCCGCTCGACCACTGGCTCGAGCTGCTCTTCGGCCCCGGGTGACGCTGCGGCCCGGACCGACCTGCGTCGCGTCCATCGCGAGTGGATGGCAAGCGGCGCTGGATCGTCGGCGCACCTGCGGTAGAATTCCGACCGCGGCGGAGTAGCTCAGTGGTAGAGCAGGGGACTCATAAGCCTCCCGACGTATCCGCTGTGCTCTTCCTCGTGGAATCTGAGCACGAATCGGTCCACTTATAGGCTGTATCGTCGGTGGCCGTTAGAGCACATAACGCCGATAGAGCACATACCTGAATCGACTTCTCGCCATCCGAAGCTGCAAGGCGGGATGGACCATCACGATGACGACCGTCGAAAGCCCGATCGGCACGATGCCGGCTGATTGGCGTGACGCCGTCGGCGCCGCAGCATCGACAGCAACGTTGGAGCGACTTGAGGCGTTTGTGGGTCGCGAGCGTGAAGCAGGCCCCGTCTATCCGGAGCCAGCGGACGTGTTCGCCGGTCTGAGGCTGACCCCCTATGCCGCCGTACGGGCGGTCATCCTCGGACAGGACCCTTATCACCGGCACGGCCAAGCGAACGGCCTCGCGTTCTCAGTGCCCGACGGCTTTCGACCACTGCCGCCGTCGCTCCGCAACATCCGCCTTGAGCTTCGAAGCGACCTGGCTCTTGCACTCCCTGACGGAGGGTCGCTCGAGCCGT
>JACQEH010000058.1 GCA_016200675.1 Chloroflexota bacterium
CCGATCGGGAAGGCGAGGGCGGCGGGCATGTGGACGAAGACATCGAAGCGCCAGTCGCGGCGCCCCGCCTCGAGGACCAGGACGTTCGTCCCGGGATCCTCGGACAGGCGGTTGGCGAGGACGCAGCCGGCGGACCCGCCGCCGACGATGACGTAGTCGTACCGCTTGCTCTTCACCCGCGGATGCTAGCGCCTGCGCACCGGCGCGCGAGGTCGCGTCAGGCAGGCGTGATCCCGGTCGGCATGACCAAGGCCCCCCAGGCCCGCGCCGATGGAGCCGACCGTCATGATGATCCCGGTCCCCGCCCGAGGACCGAGTCGCGGACGACGCGCCGGCGGATCCTGGCCAAGAACACGTCGAGGACGAGGTGGCTCGCCGAGTCGACGGCGATCGCGATGACGACCACGGTGAAGTTCGGGAAGACCCCGAGGGCGGCAACGCCCTTCGAGAGGGCGAGGCCACCAACGACGATGGGCAGCCTGGGCGACTCGTCGGGCGTCGCGCCTTGTAGGAGCGCTCGCACCAGCCCGGCACCGGGCGTCGTGGAACGGTCAGCCAGCTCCGGCGAGCTCAGCGACGGCGAACTGGACGGCGAATTGCTTGCACCAGACCACGACGCTGGCGCCGACGGAGGCGTCGGATCCTGCCGGCAAGTCCATGCTGAACGTGCCATCCGTGGCTCGAAGCTTGCCAAGCTCGATTGCGCCTGCCGAATAGCCCGCCGCGTTGGGCGAGAGGTAGACGTAGAGATCAGGACCGTTCCTCACCGAGAAGGCATCGAACCGAACGGTCCACGCTCCGGGCGCCGTTTCGATGAGCGTCGCGGTCCCGCGGCCAAAATGGAACTCGTCGGCTCCCTTGAAGGTGCCTGCCCTCGGTGGCTCGAGGACCGGGCTTTGGGACGGTGGGTGAGATTCCTCCGGGCCTGACGGCGCCGGTCCCGCCGACGCCGGATCAGGAGTAGCCCGTGATGCTGGCGATGCCACCGCGATCAGGGCCGGCTCGTCGAGGGATGTCCGGATGAAGAGCGGCGAACCGAGGTACCACGCGCCGGGCAGGCATATGGCGAGCGTTACTGCGATCGCTGCCGCGGAGCGACCCGGGTGTCGGCGGGCGGCGGCGAACCATCCTCTCCGCCGACCCGCGACTCCCACGATCAGGGCAAGAATGAGGAGCCCAATGGAGATGGCGATTCGGTTCGGATAGAGCGTCGTCGCGAAGGCGCGCTCGAGGTCGCCAAGAAGGTTCATGCCGCCCAGCCTGAGCCGTCGCGATGACGGCCCGATGACGCCCCTCAGCCGGCCGACGGCAGCCGGAACCAGAAGGTCGTCCAGGCCGCGTCCGAGGCGGCGCCCACGCGGCCTCCAGCATCCTCGACGAGCCGCTTCACGATGGCCAGGCCGATGCCCGCCCCGCCGCGCGCGGGGTCCCTTGACTTCTCGACGCGGTAGAAGCGCTCCCAGACCCGGGGCAGGTCATCGGGCGGGATCGGCGAGCCGGTGTTCTTGATCCAGACGAGGGCGCCCTCGGGCGTCCGCGCCGCCGCCAGCCGGACGATCCCGCCGGACGGCGTGTAGCGGATGGCGTTCTGGAAGAGGTTCGCCATGACCTGGGCCAGCTCGTCCGGACGGGCCCGGACGAAGAGGCCGTCCTCGGCCGCCACGTTGAGGCGCACCGAGCGTCGGGCCAGGGCCGGCGCGGCCAGGTCGGCGGCGCCCCGGACCAGGGCGCCGAGGTCCACGTCCATCGGCTGCGGGCGCTCGCCCTCGGCCCCGGCGAGGACGTCGAGCGAGGCGGCCAGGCGGCCCAGCCGGTCCACCTCCTCGCGGAGCGAATCGAAGGTCGCCGGATCGGGCGGCAGCACCCCGTCGCGGAGGGCCTCGAGGTAGCCCTGCAGGTTGGTCAGCGGGGTCCGCAGCTCGTGGGAGGCGTTGACCACGAACTCGCGGCGCATCATCTCCTGCTCCTCGAGCCGGTCGGCCATGGTGTTGTAGGCTGCGGCCAGCGAACGGACCTCGACCGGACCCTCCTCGGGAACGCGAGCCGTGAGGTCGCCCGCCGCGATCCGCTCGGCCGCATCGGCGACATGCTGGATCGGGCGGGCGAGCATCCGGCCGAAGGCGGCGGCCAGGACGAGGGCGACGATCGCGGCGACCACGAGGGCCAGGCCGAAGATCACGGTCACGCTGGCGTCGAACATCTGGTGCGCGTGATCCGCGGACTCGCCGGCCGCGACCATCAGGGCGGCGAACGACTCGCCGCCGATGCGGATGACGCCGACGGCGATGATCGCGACGGCCAGCCCCGCGACGGCCAGCGCGGCGATCGCGATGCGGGCGGCGATCCCCCGTGCCCTCACGAGGGCCTCACGTCGCGGTCGGGCGAGTCAGGCGCTCGACGGGCCCGGCAGCCCGGTATCCAGCGCCG
This sequence comes from Chloroflexota bacterium, assembly GCA_016200675.1. Classification (GTDB taxonomy): domain Bacteria; phylum Chloroflexota; class Limnocylindria; order Limnocylindrales; family CSP1-4; genus UBA5189. The sequence goes on from JACQEH010000058.1 coordinate 2,428, forward strand.
CGAACGGTGGCGATGTAGCGGGGCTCCGCGGCGTCGTCGCCGAGCTTCTCGCGGAGGCGCTTGACGTAGACGTCGATGGCCCGGTCGGTGACGTCGGCCTCGGCGGCGCCGTGGATCGCGTCGAGGAGCTGGTCGCGGGTGAGGATGCGGCCTTCGGCGCCGAGAAGGGCGGCCAGGAGTCGCATCTCCAGGATGCTGAGGACGACCGTCCGACCGCCGGCGCGAACGGCGTGGCGCGCAACGTCGACCTCGAGGTCGGCCAGTCGGAAGCGGAGGTTCGCTGACAGGGGCTCGGGGCCGTCGCGCTCGGTCCGGCGAAGGATGGTCCGGACGCGGGCCACGAGCTCCGCCGGCGAGAAGGGCTTCGGCAGGTAGTCGTCGGCACCCTCCGAGAGGCCCTGGATCCGGTCGCCGGTGGAGCCCCGCGCCGAGAGGACGAGGATCGGGATGTCGCCCATCGCCCGGGTCCGCCGGATCACCGCCAGGCCGTCGACCTCGGGCAGCATCAGGTCCAGGACCACCAGCCGCGGCCGGTGGTCCTCGATGGCCCGCAGCGCCGCCCGGCCGTCGCCGGCGCTGATCACCCGGAACCGCTCGCGCTCGAGGTAGGCGCGGACGAGGGCCACGATCTTCGGATCGTCGTCCACGACGAGGATGGGCGCGGGCTCGGATCGGGGCATGGACGGGATCATCGCCGCCCGAAGGCTGGCGGACAACCGTGACGCGTCGATGACCCGCGTCGCCGCGCCTAGACTCGTGGTGTGGCCACGCCGACCGCCGACCATGCCCGCGTCCGCGACCTGCCGTGGCGCATCGACCACCGCGGGCCTCGGGCTGGGCATGCGTTCCAGCCGACCCCGGTCCGCAGCGCGGCCGTGGCCCGGTCCTGGATGGACGACCTCCGGGCGAGCCTCATCCGGATCTGGCTGGCGAACCTCGGGGCCTGGGAGGCCATCGTCGGTGTGCGCCCCGGCTGCACCGTGGCCTGCGAGGATGAGGGCGTCGACCGCCACCTTGCGGCCTGGTCGGAACTCGTCGAGACGCTGGTCGCCTGAGGCATGGACGCCCTCACGATCTTCGGGGCCGTCGCCGTCTCGGCGATGCTCGTCACCTACGCGCTCGAGGACCGATCGCCGAGGTACGTGCTGGCATTCGCCGTGGCGTCTCTCGCCTCGTCGGGCTACGGCTTCCTGCAGGGCGCCTGGCCATTCGGCGTCGTGGAGCTGGTGTGGTCGGCGGTCGCGCTCGTGCGCTGGCGGCGGCGCGCCTTCAAGGCATGAAGTCGGCCAAGCTCTCATCCAGCCCTCACGAAGCCGCGGCAAGGTGCAGCCAACGCCACCGAAGGAGCTGATGTGTCCCAGGCCGTGCCGTCGTCGACAACGATCGACGTCCCCTCGATCGCCGCCGCGCCCATCCCGACCTTCGAAGGTCGGCCCCTGCCCGATCCCACCGAACCGGCATGGGACCAGGGCCTGGCCTTCGACATCCAGACCCTGATCGACCGCCGTCAGGCCCTCAAGCTCCTCGGCCGGGTGGGCCTCGGAGCGGGCATGGTCACCCTGGCGGCGTGCGCTCCCGCCGCCTCGGCGCTCATGAGCGCGTCGCCGTCGGCGGGCTCATCCGTGGCCGCGGGGTCATCCGCCGCCTGCGCGCTGATTCCCGAGGAGACGGCCGGTCCCTTTCCCGGCGACGGCTCCAACGGGCCCGACATCCTCGCCCAGAGCGGCGTCGTGAGGCCGGACATCCGGGCCAGCTTCGGCGCTTCGACCACGGTCGCTCCCGGCGTCCCGCTGACGATCAAGCTCACGATCCTCGACCTCGCCCAGGGATGTGCGCCGCTTGCCGGGGCAGCCGTCTATGCATGGCACTGCGACCAGGCCGGCAACTACTCGATGTACTCGGCGGCAGCCCGGACGGAGAACTACCTGCGTGGGGTCCAGGCCGCCGGCACCGACGGGATCGTGACCTTCCAGAGCATCTTCCCGGCCTGCTATGCGGGTCGCTGGCCGCACATCCACTTCGAGGTCTATCCCAGCCTCGCCAAGGCGACGTCACAGGCCAACAAGATCGCGACCTCCCAGATCGCCCTGCCGAAGGCCAGTTGCGACGCCGTCTATGCGACCGCCGGCTACGGCCAGAGCATCACCAACCTCTCGCAGGTGAGCCTCGCTACGGACAACGTCTTCGGCGACGACGGCGGCGTCCACGAGCTGGGAACCGTCACGGGCTCGGTCGCGGATGGCTTCACGGTTGCCCTGCTCGTCCCCGTTCGCGCCAGCTGATACGTGCCCGGCAGCCGATGGCGGCGCTGGGCAGGCCGATCTCGATGCCCGGCAATGACTACCAATGCATAACGATCCGGCACCTCCCGGCCACCCGGCGCCACCCGGCGCCACCCGGCCACCCGGCCACCCGGCCACCCGGCCACCCGGCCACCCGGCCACCCGGCCACCCGGGAGGAGATCACCGAGGTCCTCTCGACGCGGCGGGCCTCGCCCGCTGGTGGCCCTCGGATGACCTGGAAGGCACCGTCGCCAACCGGGCGACGCCCGAGGCGTTGGCCGGGTGGTCGGCCTCTCCACAAAGGGCTCGCCCTCGTACGCGCTCCGCTGGCGGTTCACGGTGACGGACTCCGACGCGCCGATCGGCGTTCGCATCGAGGCCCAGGTCGACTTCGTCGGCCGCGGCATCTGGAGGCTCATGGTCGAGCGGGCGCCGACGACCCGGCCGGGCCCAGGACCCGCGCCGTCTACGACCGGAAGATCGTGGCCGCGAAGGGCCTCCTCAAGACCTCCCCGGTCATCAAGCCGATCTTCGCGGCAGACCCCTGCCGTTCGGCCCTTGATTCCCTGAATCGGGCGGCTACCATGCATGGCATGGTACTTGGCGAGACGAAGAGCAGCCTCACGGAGCTTCGACGCGGGGTCGTCGAGCACTGCGTGCTCGCGCTGTTAGCTCGCCGCGAGGGCTACGCGTTCGATCTCGTTCGAGTCCTGTCGGAGCGTGCCCTCGTCACCAGTGAGGGGACGATCTACCCACTCCTCGCGCGCCTCCGTCGGGAAGGGCTGGCGACCACGACCTGGCAGGAATCCGAGGCGGGGCCGCCGCGTCGTTACTACCGAATCACCGGGGACGGCCGGCGCGCGCTCGACTCGTTCGTGGGCGAGTGGGCGACCTTCCGAGACGCGGTCGATGCGCTGCTCGAAGATGATCAGGATGGGGTGATGCGATGAACGGTGAGCGACTCGTCGCGGGCTATCTCGATCAGCTCAACGAGGCGGCTCAGCCCCTCTCGCGGACGCGCAGGTGCGAACTCGTCGCGGAGGTCCGCGAGCACATCGCCGAGGACCTTGCGCGCGGCGATCGGCGTGACGAGATCGCGGTTCGAAACGTCCTCGAGCGCCTCGGCCCTCCCGACGCGATCGTCGCCGCCGAGCTTGCTGGAAGCGCGACGAGTGGACCCGCGGGCGTCCTGACACTCGGGGCGCTTGGACGGAGTCTCGGCGTTGGCGAGGTTCTCGCCGTTCTCCTACTGACGGTCGGGGCTGTGGCCGCACCGGTGATCGGGCCTGCCATTGGCCTCGTGCTCATGTGGGCGTCGTCTCGATGGTCGACCCCGACGAAGGTCTCGATCACCCTGGTCGCGGTCCTCCTCCTCCTCGTTCCGGTCGTGCTGCTGATGGCGGCCACTCCGGCCACCGCCCCAACGCCCTAGTGGGTTGCAGCCCGGGCGTTCAGGCCGGCCCGACGCGGAGGCGTGCGAGCAGGCCGGCGATGCGGGCAACGTCGAGGCAGGCGCGCGCGCTCGCCTCCGTCCGTTCGTAGCAGCGTGACGGGCTACAGCGGCCGAGCTGATCGTCCTGGCTGACCAATCCGAGCCCCTCCGCGCTCGGCCCGGCCCCGAAAGGGACGGGGAGTGCGCCTCGCTCCGTTCGTCGGACTCGATCCTGATCAAGCAGCCCGATCATGACGCTCGAATCCCCGCCCGGCCACCTTGGCGAGCCGCCGTCGCCGGGCAGGCAGCCCCGCCCAGTCACGGACATTGACCCCCGGCAGCGCCTACTCGAGTCGCGAGCTCATCCGCAGGTAGGCGAGGACGGCGAGCACGCGCCGGTTGTCGTCGGCGGCCGGCTCCAGGCCGAGCTTGGAGAAGATCGTGTTGACGTGCGCCTCGACCGTCTTGAGGCCGATCGCCAGGCGCTCGCAGATCGCGGCGTTGGTCCGGCCCTCGGCCATGAGCATCAGGACGTCCCGTTCACGGCCCGTGAGGGTGCCGATGATGTCTCGCTCGCGGATCGCCAGCAACTCCCGGACGATGTCTGGGTCGACGATCGAGCCGCCCCGCGCCACCCGGCGGAGGGCGTCGACGAAGTCGTCGACGTCGGCGATTCGCTCCTTCATCAGGTAGCCGAGGCCACCCGCGGCGTTGGCGACGAGGGTCAGCGCGAATCGGGCGTCGAGGTGCTGCGACAGGACGAGGACGCCGATCGACTTGCCGCGGCTGGCACGGATCGCCTCGACGGCCCGCAGGCCTTCGTCCGTGAAGGTCGGCGGCATCCGGATGTCGACGACGACCGCGTCCGGGTGCGCTTCGGCCACGGTCGCCAGCAGACTCACGAGGTCGCCGGCCTGGCCCACGACCTCGATCTGACGCTCGCCGAGGAGTCGGGCGATCCCTTCGCGGAGGAGGACCGAGTCCTCGCCGATCACGACCCGCACGGGATCCTCGCGCTCAGTCGTGTCCCCGATCCCCGCGGCGATTCCAGGGACAACGTTCCCCCGACCGCAGCGACGCGGTCGGCCAGGCCGCGGAGTCCACTGCCCTCGATATCCGCGCCGCCGATCCCGTCGTCGACCACCTCGAGTGTCAGGATCCCATCGTGGCGGCCGGCCGTCACGGTCACGGTCGATGCATCGGCGTGCTTCGCGACATTGGCCAGGGCCTCCGCCGCCACGAAGTACGCGGCCGTCTCAGCTGTCGCCGGCAGCCGGCGATCGAGGTCGACGTTGACGCGGACGGGGATGGAGGAGTGATCGGCGAGGGACTGGATCGCGGCTCCGAGGCCGGCCTCGCGAAGGATCGACGGATCGAGGCCGCGGGCCAGCTCGCGAACCTCGGCGATCGCGGCCGCGACGAGATCTCCCGCCGCGTCCAGCTCCGCGAGCGCCGGCGCCGGCACGTCCGGGCCCAGCCGCGAGCGGATGGTCCGGAGCGACACCGCAAGGGCTACGAGCCGCTGCTGGGCACCATCGTGAAGGTCGCGCTCGACGCGCCGGCGCTCGAGGTCGCCTGCCTCCACGATCCGCGCCCGCGAGGCGCGGACCTCCTGAAGCTGGGCCTGCAGGTCTTCCTGGAGGCGCTCGTTGTCCATGGCCAGGGCGACCGCAGCGGCAACCGTCCGCACGAGGGCGGGATCGTCGAGCAGGGTGACGTCGTGGACGATCGCCCCAATCGTCGTCCCGTCGCGTTCGAGCAGGGTCGTTGCCCGCTCGTCGTCGGGCACCGGGAGCGCGGCCGGCGCGCCGGAAGCGTCGAGCCAGCCCGCTGCTGGATCGCGGCTCCACCCATCAGGACTGGGTCCGTGACGCGGCGAGCCCCCGGCCGGACCCGCCAGCGGCGCCGGAGAATCGCGGCCGCGACCGCGAGCAGCGCCAGACCCACTCCGGCCGTCAAGATCAGGTCCCACGTCACGAACGTCCCGGCGTCCTTGACGACCTGGAACGGATTGACCGGGGCGTCCGGTCCGTTTCCGGGGCCGATGCCCGGTCCCGCTGCGACCAGGCGCCAGGAGCTCCGGAGGACCATCAGTCCGAGAACCGTCCCGAGGGCAAGCCGGTCGCGCCGCGTCTCGAGTCGGTGCCCGGGGAAGGTCAGGACCACGTACGCCAGCAGTGGGTCGTAGTAGCCGCGCAGGACGAAGCCGAGGAACGGGATCCGGGCGACCAGCGGGCCTGAGGCGTGGTCGGGCACGATCACGTACAGGCTGCCGACATACCAGATTTAGCCGGCGATGACCATCAGCGGGCCGGTCAGGGCGCCCGGACGGCGGGCCCAGGTCAGGAGCCCGGCGACGACGAGGAGGACGCCGGTCGACGCGTCGAAGAGGTAGTCGAGCGGTGCCTGGTCGAACGGTGGGTGTTTGCCGAGGGTAACCAGGCCGATCGCCACGAGGACGACCGGAATGAGCAGGAGCGGCCGGAGACGAGCTCCCCGCACCCGGCGGCCTACTCGAGCGCGGCGATGAGGCGCTCGCCGGACAGATCGAACTTGGCGATGAACCCGTCCGCGGCGGAGGTTTCCACGCGGCCACCATAGTCCTCGCGATCCCGCCCCGAGATGAGGACGATCCGCCTGGCCGAGCCGGCCTCGCGCAACCGTGCGGCGACGATGAACCCGTCGATGTCCGGCAGCTGAATATCCACGAGGGCGAGGTCGGGCTGCAGGCGCGCGGCCTCGGCGACTGCCGCCTGCCCGTCCGCGACCTCGCCCACGACGTCGAAGCCGTGCGCCTCGAGCATCGCCCGGACCCGGGCCCGGAAGCCAGCGTGATCGTCGACGACCAGGACAGTGGTGCACATGCCGGCATCGTGACAGTCCGCCACCCGCCGCGGAACAGGGTTCTCCCTGAGGCGCCGCGGCGACGGTCTCGATGTGGTTCGGGTTTACCCCATGGTGTTCGGGGGGTCAGCCCCGTTCCGATCGGTAGCCCGAAGGACGAGCCTCTTGGTGGCACCGAGGCCCAGATGCGGCCTGGTAGCCAGGGAGGTCTCGACATGCGCTTTCGACACATCGGCTCCGGTCTCGCCGCCATCACCCTTGCGCTCGGCGTCTCGGGTACAGCGCTCGCCGGCCAGCCCCAGGTCTACACGTGGTCGAACTCGGTCGATACGGAGTACTTCGACTGCGGCTCGTTCGTCGCGCACGGCGTCTGGAACGTGAGCCACCGCCTGACATTCTTCCTGGATGCCGGCGGCACAGCGGTCCGGGACATCGAGGTCATCGAATTCGCCGGCGCCTTCGTCAATCCCGATACGGGCGCATCGATCCCCGACTCCGGCCGGATCACGTTCTTCGACACGCTCGACGCGAAGGGCGATTATCTGACCACGATGTCGAATGTCGTCCGCCACAACGCCTATCTCCACTCCGCGGGCCGGACCGACTTCCAGACCGGCGCCTATCACGGCATGGATGCCTTCGACGCGGGCGTCGCCGCTGCCTGCGCCGCCCTTGGCGCCTGAACGTTGACCATGCGACTGCACCCCCGAGGATTCGTCCTCGGGGGTCTCGTCCTCGGGGGTCTCGTCCTCGCGGCGCTCGCCCTCGGCGGCTGCGCCGTGAAGGAGACGCGCTCGGCGACCCCGCCGGGAACTCCGGCGACATCGCCCGCGGCCTCGAACCCGGGCACCATCCCGGCCGCCCTTCGCGGCACCTACACGGCCGACATCGAGGGGACCACCGCCACGTCCGGAGTCTGGACGCTGACGATCACCGAAACCGACGTCCTGATCACCAACCCGCACAGCAGCGAGCCGTTCTCGGTCGATCCCCACGAGGTGACCGAGACGCTGATGACACTGGTCCCCGCCCAGGATTGCCCCGACCAATCGGTGGTCACGACCGGCCGGTACTCGATCAGCCTCCAGGGTGACAAGCTCACCTTCACCGCCGTGCAGGACAGCTGCGGAGATCGAAAGGCCGTCCTGTCCACCTCGACCTGGACACGAAAGCCCTGACGACCGCAGCGGCGCTCGCGCCGTCGCCCGGTGCCGGGGGTCGGCGCGCGGTGCGCCGTGTCCACGTCGATTGGGCCGGCCGCTGGCGGAGTGGCGGGCTCGGGGTATCCTCTGCCCTCAGAGCGGGAGCGGGCCTCGTCCGGCGCCCGCTACCGGCTGACGTGATGGCAGCGCCCACCAGGGGCCGCGCTCAGGCGCGGGGGAGGTTCTCGGCAGATGTCGCTGCTGCAGCGGGTCGAGAAGGCCCAACGCGGAGCCAACGCCGCTGATCCAGCGGCCGAGGCCACGGTCGACGCCGTCGGCGAAGCCGTCCAGGCGCCGCCGGAGACGCCCCCGACCCCCGTCTCGCCGGTCGTCCCGAAGGTCGCCCGGACGCCGGCCCGCGAAGCACTCCTGGCCCAGATTCGCGAGGCGGTCCAGGTCGAGGTGATCGGCTCGTTCCAGTCGCTCCTCGAGGCCACCGACCCGGCCGAGGTCCGCACGGCGATCACCGGGATGATCGACCGGACGATCGCCAAGAACACCTTCGCCGTGACGCGCGAGGAGCGCCTGAGCGTCATCGACGACGTCGTCCACGAGGTGACCGGCCTCGGCCCGCTCGAGCCGCTCCTGGCCGACCCGACCATCACCGAGGTCATGGTCAACGGCCCCAACAACATCTTCATCGAGCGTGGCGGCAAGATCCAGCGGGTCCCGGTCACCTTCGTCAACGACGAGCACGTCCACCGGATCATCGATCGGATCATCGCCCCGCTCGGCCGGCGCATCGACGAATCCAGCCCGCGCGTCGACGCCCGCCTGCCGGATGGCTCCCGCGTGAACGCGATCATCGCCCCGCTGTCCCTCATCGGCCCGGTCATCACCATCCGGAAGTTCGCCGCCAAGCCCTTCACGGTGCAGGACCTCATCGGCTTCGGGACGGCCTCGCCCCAGATGTTCGACTTCCTTCGCCACTGCGTCTGGGCCCGCCTCAACGTCTTCGTCTCGGGCGGCACCGGCTCGGGCAAGACGACGTTCCTGAACGTCCTGTCGTCGTTCATCCCGCCCGACGAGCGGATCGTGACCGTTGAGGACGCCGCCGAGCTGCAGCTCCGCCAGGAGCACGTGATCACGCTCGAAGCCCGGCCGGCGAACGCCGAGGGCACCGGCGAGGTCACGATCCGGGATCTCCTGAAGAACGCGATGCACATGCGACCCGACCGGATCATCGTCGGCGAATGCCGCTCGGCCGAGGCCCTCGACATGATCCAGGCGATGATGACGGGCCACGACGGCTCGCTCTCGACCGGCCACGCCAACACGACCCGGGACATGCTCCGCCGCCTCGAGACGATGATCCTGATGACCGGCTACGAGCTCCCCCTGCGAGCGATCCGCGAGCAGATCGCCGCCGCGGTCGACGTCATCGTCCACACCGCCCGCCTCAAGGACGGCTCCCGCAAGATCGTCAACATCACCGAGGTCTACGGGATCGAGGACGACGAGATCCTGACCCAGGACATCTTCGTCTTCGAGCAGACGGGGGTGGGCGAGGACGGCAAGGCCATCGGCGAGCTGCGCCCGACCGGCATCCGGCCGACCTTCATGGGCGTCTTCAAGGCAGCCGGCATCGAGCTGCCGGAGGGCGAGTTCGGGATCCCGCCGCAGGACCCGACCAAGCCCGTGCCGCGGGGCAAGAGCCGCTGGTCCATCGGCGCCTCCGACGAGGCGGCGGAGAACGCGGCCGAGGCCCGGCGTGCCGTCGTCGGGCGCGGCCGGTCGGTCACGGCCGGCGGCATGGTCTACGTCTCCTCGGTCGGTCCCGTGGATCCCGACACCGGCCTCGTCGTCCGGGGCGACACGCGCGAGCACACCCGCCAGTGCATGCAGAACGTCAAGGCCCGCCTGGAGGCCGCCGGCAGCTCCCTCGACAAGGTGGTCTGGGCCAACTGGTGTCTGCGCGAGCCGGGCGAGTTCGACACCTTCAACGAGGAGTGGCTGCGCTGGTTCCCCGGTGACGTGCCCCTGGGCCAGGAGACGATGATGCCGCCGTCGCATCGCCGGGCCGGCTTCCGCGTCTCGCTCGGGGTGATCGCCGAGGCGTAGTCGATACACTGCGCCGATGGCCAGCCGGACAATCACGATTGGCGGCACCAGCTACCCGGTGGTCCTGCCAAGCCTCCGCGATCCGCGCCTGCATGTGGCGGCGGTCATCATCACGATCCACGTCCTGGGGCAGGTCGGGCTCGGCTTCCGGGTGAGCGTGCCTCAGATCCTGGCCGCGATCCTGACCTGCGCGATCATCGAGATGGTCCTGACCTTCCGGACCAGCCGGGCCTTCGTCTGGCCGGCCAGCGCGATGCTGACGGGCAGCGGTGTGGCCCTCATCCTGCGCGTCGTCGGGACCCCGATCGGCGATCACTGGACCCTCTACGCCTGGTACGCCTACGCCGGAATCGCCGGGCTCTCGCTGCTCTCGAAGTACGTCATCCGCTACCGCGGGTCGCACGTCTTCAACCCCTCGAACATCGGCCTCGTCGCGGCCTTCGTGGTCCTCGGCAGTGGGCGGGTGGAGCCCCTCGACTTCTGGTGGTCCCGGCTCGACGGCTGGATGCTCGCCGCGTATGCCGTGATCATCGTCGGCGGGCTCCTCATCACCCGTCGCCTCCACCTCCTGGCCCTCGGCGCGGCGTTCTGGCTGACGCTCGCGGCCGGCGTCGGCGTCCTCGCCGGGTCGGGCCACTGCATGACCGCGAACTGGGCCTTCGCGCCGGTCTGCGGCGCCGACTTCTGGCGGGTGATCGTGACCTCGCCCGAGGTCCTGATCTTCCTCTTCTTCATGATCACCGACCCCAAGACCACGCCGGGCGGCCAGGTCGGGCGGGTCGCCTTCGGGGTCCTCGTCGGGATCGTCAGCACGCTCCTGATGGCGCCCCAGACCAACGAGTTCGGGACGAAGGTCGGCCTGCTCGCCGGCCTGGTCGTCGTGTGCGCGGCGCGACCGATCATCGACCGCCTGGTCCCCGAGCCACGCTCGGCCGCCGATCAGCTCGGCGCCTTTGCGACGCGTCTGGTGACGGGCGGGGCGCCGGGTGGGGGCGTCGTGCGCCCGGCCGCTCGGGCGATTGCCTTGGCCGTCGCCGTGCTCGGTGTCGGAACCGGGATCGTCCTCGCCGGCACGCCGGCGCGGGGCCTGGTGCTGCCTGACGTGGCCGAGGTCCTGAACCGCGTGCCACGCCACGTCGATCCGGCGACGTTCCCGACGATCACCGTCCGCCAGGACGTCACGGATTTCGACCCGTCGATGGCCGGCGCTGGGGCACAGGAGCTGCTGCTCACCCTCGCCGAGAACCTCGAGCTCGAGAACCAGGCCCTCCTGCGCAAGGACGACTCGATCCTCGTGGCGGTCGATCACGGCGATCGCCTGGTCGAGATGCAGGGACGCCTCGCCGCAACGCGAGCGAGCGGCAGCACCAGGATCACCCGGTACCAGATCGCGGCGGCCACCCTGGCCCTGCTCGTGCCGTTCGGGCGCCAGGACGGCCTGAGCCTCGGCTTCGACGCACGGGGCACGATGGTCGAGGACACCTACGACGCGGCCGGGACCGTGACCGCCCGTGACTCGAAGCCGTTCGCCCTGACCTTCGTCGTCCGCCGGGCGACCGGCGGACGCTGGCTCAACGTGGCCGTCCTGCCGGCGGGTTCGGGGACCTGATCACGGCTGCGGCATACTCTCGATGACAACCTGACGGACCGGGGAGACGCGGCTGATGGCACGGGACGACGAGCGACTGGCACGAGCCCAGGAGGCGCCGATCATGGGCGGCCTGCCCGATGCGCCCGGGATCAACGTCGCGATGCGGCTCACGCCGGGGCTCGGCGTCCACCTCCGCGGACTTGCCGACGAGCTGCTCGTCAAGGACTTCCCTGGGGCCACCATCGAGCGGGCCGACCGCGAGATGCTGGCGACCGCGGTCTCCGCCGCCAACGACTGCTTCTTCTGCATGGATTCCCACGGTGCCTTCGCGACCGCCCTCCTCGAGCAGACGGGCGCGACCGAGCGGACGGCCCTCATCGACAGCGTCAAGGTCGGCTCGTCCGACGGCTTCGACGCCAAGATGCGGGCCCTCCTCCACATCGCCCGCACCGTCCGGCGCAACGGGCGCGACGTCACGACCGCGGACATCGCCGCGGCCCACGCGGCGGGGGCCAGCGAGGCCGACGTCCAGCTGGCGGTCCTCATCGCCGCCGCCTTCTCGATGTACAACCGGATGGTCGACGGCTTCCGGGCCCGGACCATGCCGAGCCCCGAGGCCTACCGCGCCCGCGCCGGCGAAATCGCGGCCAACGGCTACAGCGTTCCGCCGGTGCCATCGGCTCCGCGGTAGACCGGCCCCGCCTCGCGGCACCCTTCGATCAGCGCCAGTCGACGTTCACGACCTCAATCGGTTCGGAGAGGCCCTTGAGCGTTGCGCTCCGCGGGTTCGACGTCCGGGTCGACTCCCCGACCGTCGCGACGCTGGCGACGATCTCGCCGGCGCCGCCGAGGGCGGCGATGCGGGCGGCCTCGTGGACGCCCTTGCCGTGGAAGTCGCCGCCGACCCGGGTCGCATCGGAGGCGTGGAGGCCGATCCGGACCTGGGGCGCAAAGCCCTGGGTCGCGCGCTGCTCGGCGAGCCGGCGCTGGATCGCGATCGCGGCCGCGACGGCGAGGTCGGGCGAGTCGAAGCTCACGAAGAAGCCGTCGCCCGTCGTCGAGATCTCCTCGCCGCCCTGGGCCGTGAACACCTCGCGCAGGGCCGCGTTGTGCCAGCGCAGCATCGCCTCCCAGGCCTCGTCGCCGAGCACTTCGACGAGGTTCGTCGAGCCCACGATGTCCGTGAACATGAAGGTCTTGAGGACCCGGCGGGCGGGGCCCGTCTTGCCGCGCAGCTGCCACGGCAGGAGCTCGGAGACATCCTCCAGGATGATCGCGGCGGTCGGGCAGGAGAAGGCCGCCGCTCGCAGGATCTCCTCGTCCACGCTGTCGGGACCCACGACATCGCTCTTGCCGAAGTCGCCGGCCAGCCAGTCGAACGCTGTCGGGGCCAGGGTGATGCAGTTGCCCGCGCCGATGCACTTGTGGCGGTCGACCCGCGCCCGGATGGCCATCAGCGGGAACCAACCGCGGCCAGCCCGCGGAACGCCAGCGAGGTCGCTTCGGCACGGGTGGCGGTTCCCAGCCGGGCGAAGAGCCGCGCCAGGCGGGCCACCACCTCGCCCTCGGCGAGCTCGAGGTCGGCGGCGATCTGGGCGTTGGTCCGGCCCTCCGTCAGGAGCTGCAACAGCTGCCGTTCGGCCTCGTCCAGGCTTGGCTGGCCAGCGGGCCCCGACGCCCCCGCCGCCGATGTCGCCGGCGCATCCAGGCGACCCGCGAGCTCGACGAGCTGGCGCCCGACGGGGCCGGTCAACCAGGCGACGCGGACCTTCTCGTCGGCCGTCCCCTGCGCGATTCGGGCCAGTGTCTGCTGGAGATATCCGCGCACGAACTCCTGCATCTCGGGCGGCCCGTCGGCGAGCACCGCCCGAGCCGCGGGGAGCACGATCTCGAGGCTCACGTCCTCGTGGAGCGCGGCCTGGAGCGCCTCGAAGGCCGCGCCGCCGGCCATGACCGCAGTCCCCAGATCGCCTCGCGCATACGCGACCGCGGAAAGCGCGGCGTCGACCTGGGCACCCCATGGCGCATGCCCGGGAAGGAGCGGCAGGAGCTCCTTCACCTGGGCGGCGGTGCGCTCGACGAGCTCCGTGAGCGCCGGATCCGGGGGGTTCGGCGCGGGGCGCGCGGCGACGAGCCCAGCAGCCTCGGTGGCGAGGCGGGCAAGGGCCTCGCAGCGCGCGGACGTCCGTCCGCTGTCCGTGGCCATCGCGATCGCCTTCTCGAGGTGCTCGCGCATGCCAGTGGCGTCGCCGGCGCCCGCCCGGACCATGCCCCGCCAGGTCTCGAGCTGGATCGAGCGGCTCCGGGACGGCGACATGGCGGCGGCGGCGGCGGCCAGGCTGACCCAGCGCTCGGCGGCGCCGAGGTCGCCGAGCTCGAGCGAGGCCAGCGCGACGCCGCCGGCGGCCAGGAACTCGATCGCCCGATCCCCCTGGAGCCGGGCAGCCCGGTAGGCGTCCTCGCCCCGGGACAGGGCCGCGTCGGGGACGATCTTGGCCCGGGCCCAGACGTGAACCCCGAACAGCATCTGGAGGTCGAGGCGGGCCCGCTCGCTCTCCGTGACGAGCTCCGTCAGGTGGCTCGTGACCCGCCGGATCTCCTCGAGGTGACGGACCGAGGACGCGAAGTGGATGGCCGCCCCGTAGCGCGCGTAGGCCATGGCGATGACGGTCGACATGACGCCGGTCCGGTCGCCGAGGCGCTCGAAGATACCCAGGGCGCGTTCGAGGACCTGGGTCGATTCGATGAACAGCGGGGCGACCGGCGACGCGAGGATCATGTCCTCGACGCTGACGCCCGAGGCCAGCATCGCCAGCAGGTCCGCCGCCCGGCCCGCCCGGACCTCGCCGGACAGCCAGCTGCGGCCCTTCGCGAAGTCGATCGTCCCGATCTCGCGGAGGGCGGCCGCGAGGCTGTGATCGTCGTGCAGCTGCTCCGCCAGGGCGATGGCCCGCCGATACGCCTCATCAGCGCCATCGATGTCCATCTCGATGGCGGCCCCGCCGAAGGATTCGCCGAGCGGGCTCCGGAGGAGTGCCTGGCCGAGCTCGAGCGACGCCCGCAGCTCGAGCGCCGCATCGCCGCGCTCCGCGGCGCGGACACGGACGCGACGGGCCAGCTCCGCGGCGGCTTCCTCGTCATGGCTGATCCGGAGCGCCGAGGCGCGGCGCAGCTGGACATCCAGCTCGATCGCGGGATCCCGCATCGCCTCCGCGAGCGCCGCCAGCTCCGTCAGGCCATCGAGCCGCTCGGCGGTCCGCCGAAGGACGGCGTAGGCGTCATCGCGCGTCGCGAGCAGCACCCGCCGATCGGCGGGGGACGAGACGACGGGCAGCGCCTGCTCGACGAGCCGGAGCGCCTCCTCCGGGGCATTGGAGGCCAGGGCCGCCGTGGCCGCGTCGATCGAGAAGCGCGCCGCACGGCCGGTGTCGCCGGCAGCGAGTGCGTGCTGGGCGAGCATCGGCAGGCCGGCCGGGGCTGGGTCGCCGCCCTCGAGCAGGAGGTCGACGACCGCCGCATGGACCTGCCGGCGGCGGGCGGCGGAGAGCTGGCCGGCCGCGAACTGGCGGACCTGCTCGTGGGTGAAGGTGTAGTCGGCCGGCTCACCATGGGCCTGGGACAGGAGCAGCCCCGCCCGGACCGCGGGCGCAAGATCGACGGCAAGCTGGTCGACCCCGTCGTCGAGGCCCGTCGGCGCTCCTTCGCCTGCCACGCCCGGCCCCGCGGGCCCCGCCGGCGCCGCCGCTGTCGGTCCCACGTCGCCCTCGCCGATGCGTGCCCGGATCGCCCGGAGGTCGCGCAGGCTGAAGCTCCGGCCGAGGATCGCGGCATCGCCGAGGACCGCCCGGGTCCGAGCCGGGAATCGCGCGGCGCGGCGATCGATGAGCGTCCGGACCGCGGACGGCACGAGCCTCGCGGCGTTCCGCCCGAGCCGCCACTCCCCGTCGACCTGCTGGAGCGTGCCAGCCTCGCGGTGCGTCCGGGCCAGCTCTTCCACGATGAAGGGCACGCCCTCGGATTGGACGTGCATCGCGGCCGCCGAGACAGGGTCGCACGGCCCGCCCAGGACCCGCTTCAGGAGCTCGGCCGTCTCGACCGAGCTGAAGCGTCCCGGCCGGAGCCGCCGGACGAGGCCCATGCGCTCCATGTCGGCGACGAAGTTCACCGCCTCGGTGACCGTCGCGAACTCGTCCGGCCGGATCGTCAGGAAGAGGAAGATTGGCCGGTCGGCGTCGCTCCGGACCATGTAGCGAAGCAGCCTCAGGGTGTCGTCGTCGGCCCACTGGACGTCGTCGATGAGGATCGCGAGCGGTCTGACCTCCGCCAGCGCCGCGACGGCGATGCCGGCGAGGTCGAAGGCCCGGAGGAGCTTTGCGTCCGGCGTCAGGGTCTCGAAGCCGCGCTCGTCGCGTCCGGAGATGGCCTCGACGACGCGGGCGACGGCCGCCTCGGCCGGCGTCCCTGCGGCCGTGTCCCGGATGGCGGCGGCCGCGAAGAGGCTCCTCGCCACCAGGAACGGCCCACGGATCTCCTCGTCGGCGGTGATCGCGATGCCGGTGAAGCCACTCGCCGATGCCTGCTCGGCGGCGGCCAGCAGGAGTCGCGTCTTGCCTATGCCGGGCTCACCCTCCAGCGTCACCGCCGCGAGGCGGCTCGTCGCCTCCTTCAGCTCGCGGGCGATCGCGTCGAGCTCGGCGCTCCGCCCGATGACCGCACCGGTCGCCCGGCGAAGCTGGACCGCGAGCGAGCACTGGGGTCCCACGAGGGGGTCGAGGGCACCGCCGTCGCCAGCCCGAGGAGGCGGGGCGGGCGCGAGGGACGTCACATCGCCCGGCATGCCGCCGATTATGACCAGGTTGCCACGTGGCCTACCTGGTCATGGTCAGCCTGGTCGTCGCACTGAGCGTCGGAGGGGTTGGCGACCGCGGCCGGCTGGGCCGATGCCGAGGACTGGTCACCTACGCTGCTCCCGCAGGGGAGCGGACACCTGCGAATGCATCCGAAGCACGGGATTCCTGGCCCACTCCAGCGGGAGCGTTGACCAACCCGGGGTGGGATGCCACCCCGAGCCCGTCACTCGGCCTGGGGACCCCGAATCCCCGCGACCGCCGGAGCGCGACCGAGATCGAGGCAACGGCGACCACGGTCGCCAGGAGGAGCCCACACCCACGAAACGCCCGACGATCAGGGCGCAAACGCCGCGAGAGACAGCCGGAGGACGGCGTCGTGGTACCCGTCGATAATCCACACCGCGCTCGACGTCGCCACCATGTCACCGCCGCCGCCGAACGTCGTTCCGGGTATGAGAACGCGATCGACCGTGTTCGTCGCTTCATCGATCCGAACGAGCCTTCCCGTGGTCGGATCGCCGGTATCCACCGACACCCACGGAGCGCCGTCGATCACGGCGGGGTTGAAACCGGATCCTCCGAGATCAACCGTGGCGGCCAGCATGTTCGTCGACGGATCGATCCGGGCCATGACCGTCGATGCGGAGCAGCCGGTGACCCAGACGCCTGTCGCGGTCACCGCGATCCCGCCGCACGGAATGATCCCGGACGGCACCTTGATCGTCTCCTGGACCAAATTCGTGACGGGATCGATTCGAACGAGGGAGGCGGCGTTTGGGACGTCCACCCAGATGCTCCCGAATCCGCTGGCCAGCCAGTTGGGACCGCTGGTGCCGGACGAGGCAAGAAAGACGGTGGTTGCGACGCGGTTCGTCGCCGGATCGACCCGGAGGACGGTGCCGCCGTGGACGTCGGCGACCCAGACGGCGTCGGCGGTGGCGAGGACGCCCTTCGGGGCCAGGCCCGCCGCGATCTTCGATGCCACGGTGTTCCCTACCGGGTCCACGCGGTAGAGGGTCTGGGAGTCGTTGTCGGTTGCCCACAGACCGCCTGGACCCGCGGCCAATCCGTTGTACAGGTCGGCGGCCGAGCCAAGGGGGACGGAGGCCACGACCACGTTTGTGACCGGGTCGATCCGATCGAGCCGGCCGCTCGCGAGGACCCAGACCGCGTCGTCGGTTGCCACGATGGCGATCGGTCCCTGCACGGGCACCCTGACCGCCGGTGCCAGGGCGAGCGGACTCGGGAGCGCCGCGCCGCTGGAAGCGGCTGGCGTCGGGATCGGTTTGGCGGTGGCGTCCGGCGACGCCGTGGACGTCGGCCGAAGGGCTCCGCCGGCAAGCCCGGCGGCGGTCGCGACGACCAGCAGCAGGGCAACGAGCCCGAGGACCAGTTGGGTGCGCGACCGCGTCGCGGCTCGCTCGCCGCCGATCGGTGCTGTCCGATGCCACGGGTACACCCGAACCTGACGGGTCCGCATCGTTTCCGTGAACGTATCCTCGAGGAGACGCGTCGGGGCACGCCCGGGCGCGACCGAGTGCATCCACGCCGTGAGCGCGCGGTCAACGTCGAGGTCGTCCGGCCGTTCGGTCATGCCGATCTCCTCGCGATCGGGGTCTTGCCGGATCGGTCGTCCGCATCGAGGGCGGCGCGCATCGCGGCGACGCCGTATCGAACTCGCGACTTCACCGTTCCGACGGGAACGCCGAGCGTCGCGGCGATCTCGGTATGGCTGAGGTCGGCGTAATGCTGGAGAACCAGGACGGTCCGTTGATCGAGCGGCAGTTGCCGGAAGGCACGCTCGATCCGATCCGATTGCGCCAGCCCGGTCGACGTATCCGTCACGATGCGATCGCCCACGCTGTGGAGCGAGACCTCCGCGCGGCGGTGGACGCGGCGAGCCTCGTCATAGCAGGCGTTGACGAGGAGCCGACGGAGCCAGGCATCGAAGCGGGCTGCATCTCGGAGCCGCGGGATCTCTCGCCACGCCCGGACGAACGCCTCCTGGGTGGCGTCGGCCGCTCGATCCGAGTCCCGCAGGATCAGGCACGCCAGGGCGTACAGCCGTGTCGTCGAGGCAGTCACGAGGGCCGCGAAGGCATCGTGGTTCCCACGCATGGCCTCGAGGACATCTCCTGTGCTCATCGTCGGTGTAGCCGCCTTGCGGATCGGGAGCGGGGGTCTAGGGCTTAGTGTCCATCCGGCGTCGATTGGTCGCGGGACGGCGGCGCCGCTTCGGTGCCACCGTCCCGCGTTGACGGCTGGTGGTCAGTTGTTCTGGCTGCTGCCCCGTGGCTGCCAGGCAGGGACGGCCTGCAGGCTTGAGTCCGACGTCAGGCGGTGCTGGCCGCTGCCATCGGCGTTCATGACGAAGATCGGCCGGTCGCTGCCGCCAGCGGCTCGGAAGTCGCGCAGGAACGCGATCATGCGCCCGTCCGGCGACCAGGCGGTGCCGAAGTCGTCACCACCCGCGCAGGGCGACGCGTCGGCGGGAGTGCACCCCGAGATCTGGTGCTGGCCGGTGCCGTCGGCGTTCATGACCCAGATCCCTCCGCTGCCGGACTGGCCGCTGTGGTAGGCGATCAGCGAACCATCCGGACTCCAGTCCGGGACCTGGTCCTTGGGATCGGCGCCGGACGTGAGCGGGTGCTGATTGCCGCCGTCGGCGTCCATGACCCAGACCTGCTCGTTGATGGGATCCCCGTCGGGTGTGGTGTCGTCGGCATGGCTGAAGACGATCTTCGTGCCGTCGGGCGACCAGGCCGGAGTGTCGTTGAAGCAGCCCGACCCGAAGCCGGCGCAGCTCGTCAGGGCGCGCGGGCCGGTGCCGTCCTTCGCCGACACGACGTAGATCTGGTCGGTGGCGTCGGACCCCTCGGTGCCGCCGAAGGCGATCAGGAGGCCGTCCGGCGAGAAGTCCGGGAAGGTCGCCCGCCCGCCGAGGTGGGTGAGCTGCTGCTGGCCCGTTCCGTTCGCCTTCATGGTCCAGATCTCGAAGTTCCCGCTGGAGTCGGCGCAGTATGCGATCGTGCGGCCGTCGCGAGAGTAGGCCGGACACAGGGCGTTGCCGGTCCCGGTCGTGAGCTGCTTGAGGCTCTTCCCGTCGGGCTGGACGGAGAAGATGTTGGCGCTCCCGTCGGCGGCGCGGACGCCGAAGGCGATCCGCCCGTCGGCGGCGCCACGGAAGGTCGCCAGGACGGTGCCGAGAGCGAGTGCCGTGATCCCGATGACGAGGCCAACGGCCAGGAGTACTGAGCGCTTGCGGAGCATGGCGGAACCTCTGGTGGTGTCCACGGCCGACCCAGAAGAGACGTTCGTCTGTGCGCCGCTCAGCCCTATGACGTCGGGCGGGGCCTGATCCGATCTAACTCCGTCAGTCGGCCTGGGGACCTCCTCCTCGGTCGCAGCGCGGCCGTGGACGAAGCGGAACGACCGGGGAGGTCGACGCTGGCGTCCGGGTGCGCCAGGAGGTCAAGCCACCACGCCGGCTCGGGATCGACCCAGCCGCTCATCGCCATGGTGGCGAGGGTGTGCTGCACGGGCCAGTCGTTCCGACCATTCGGCGTGGACGGCGGATGGCGGGAAGGAGCCCCGCCGGCGCCGGCCCGGATCGAGGAGTCAGCGCGACGCGATCAGCGTGGCCAGGTCCTTCAGCGTGGCGTACGAGCCGCCGAGCACCTCCCGCTCGTTGAACCAGGCGAACCCTCGGAGGCCGTAGGCACGGGCCTGCGAGGCGGTGAACTCGAGCACCGTCGCCGACCCGCCACCCGTGTTCTCGCCGTCGGTCGCCATGCCGTGACTGGCGGCCAGCGAGGCGAGGTAGTGGACGGGTCGCCAGCTGACGGGACTGGCACTCGCGTCGTTCCCGAAGGGACAGTCCAGCCAGGTCATGGTCGGGACGATCCCGGACACGGCGGCGAGCGCGTCCACCTGCCGGGCGGGCCTAGATCAGGCCGGCGCGTCGTATGTGGTCGTGAGCACCAAGCAGTTCGACGATGGCTACACGCTGTATGGACGCGAGATCTACGCGTGGCTCCAGGCGCGCGGCACGCCGGTGTACACCTTCGTGGGCCGGACGTACGGTCGCCTTGAGGTCTATCGGATCAGAGCGACCACGACACCAAGCGGCTGACCTGCCGCCGGACCGCCTGCGGCCGGGACGTCGGCGCTTCCCCAGACGAGTCAACGGGCCAGTCCGCTAGGATCGCGGGCATGCACCTCACGATCCTCGGTGGCACGGGTCGAATCGGCGGGCTCGTCGTCGAGCAGGCGCTCGCCGCGGGCCACGAGCTGACACTCCTCGTCCGCGACCCGCACAAGGTCGCCGCCTCGGCGGGGCGGCTCAGGTTGGTGCCCGGGGTGGTCGCCAACCAGACGGCCACGGCCGAGGCCATCCGGGGCGCGGACGCGGTGATCAGTGCCCTCGCCCCCGACGACAACCGGGCGGATCAGGTGCCGGCCCTGCGGGCCGGCATGGAAACCGTCGTTGCCGTCATGCGCGAGGAGCGCGTCGAGCGCATCGTCAACCTCTCGGGCGCCGCCGTGGACGCGCCGGGCGACACCAAGCCCGCCCTGGACCGCGTCGCCGCACGGATCGTCCGTCTCGTGTCAGGCCACGTGGTGGCGGCCAAGCAGGCCGAGTTTGACGTCCTGCGGGCGTCGGACCTCGAGTGGATCGCCGTCCGGCCGCCACTCGTGGTCGATGGACCGCACACCCGCCGCTACCGCGCCGGGCTGGACGTCCTGCGACCAGGTGCGCGCATCTCCAGGGCGGACATCGCCGACTTCATGCTCGCCCAGGCCATCCGCCCGACGTTTGTCCGCCAGGCACCCTTCATCTGCTACTGAGGCCGGACCGAACTGGGAGTTCGCTTGACCTGGAGGGTCTGCGCAGATAATGTGAGCGAGCACTCACTTACATCACGGCGAGGTGGCCATGTCCGTCCTGGCGACAACCGACCTGACCCGCCGGTTCGGCGCGATCATCGCCCTGGACCGACTCACGATGGACCTTCCCTCGGCAGGCGTGATCGGCCTCGTGGGACCGAACGGTTCGGGCAAGTCCACCTTGATTCGTATCCTGCTGGGACTGATCAAGCCAACGGGCGGCAGCGCCTCGGTCCTTGGCTCGTCGATCTCCTCGCCACAGACCTATACGTCCCGGGTCGGCGTCCTCGTGGAGAGCCCGGCCTTCATCGGCAGCCTGTCGCCGCGAGCCAACCTCGTGTCCCTTGCGCGCCTGCGTGGCGTGCCACTCGAGCGCGTGGACGCGGTCCTGGCGCAGGTCGGCCTGATCGGCCGGGATCGCGAACCGGTGAAGCGCTTCTCCCTCGGGATGAAGCAGCGCCTGGGCATCGCCGCGGCGCTGCTCTCGGATCCCGACCTCCTGATCCTCGACGAGCCCACCAATGGCCTGGACCCGGCCGGGATCGTCGAGATCCGGGAGCTGCTCCGCCAACTCGGGCGGGCAGGACGCACGGTCATCGTTTCCTCGCACCAGCTTTCGGAGATCGAGGCCGTCTGCGATCACCTCGTCATCGTCCGCTTCGGCGAGCTGATCTTCTCCGGGCCGATGAGCGAGGTGCTCAAGCGGACCCGCGAGCACATCGACATCGCGGCCGAGCATGACGAGGCGACCCAGCCGCTCCTCGACGCACTCGTGGCAGACGGCTGGACGGTCTCCGCGTCAGACGGCGGCTTGCGGGTCGTGGCCGGGGCGTCGCGGGCTGCCGACCTGAATCGGGCCGCAACAGCGGCAGGCGTCACCCTCAGCCGGCTCGCCGTCGGGCAGGACAACCTCGAGGAGATCTTCCTGGCCATGACAGGACGGGTCGACGGCGAGCTGACGCGTGACCGGCACCTGACCGACGTCGAGGTGGCCTGATGCTCGCCGTGGTTCGCAGCGAGCTGACGCGCCTGGGCCAGCCCCGTCTGCTCGCGATCTGGTTCGGCCTCATGGCCCTGTTTGCGGCGATGATCAACACGATCATGGTCACGTTCGTCTCCGGTGGCGGCAGCCTCCCGCCCGGAGCGCCCGGCGTTGCGTTCCCGACGCTTGCCGCGATGGAGAGCCCGTCCGGCCTGATGGCCGGCCTGGCCGCCGCGTCGAGCCTGTTCGGGGTCGTGACCCTCTCGTTCTGGGCGGTCGCGACGGCGGGCGACTACTACAGCAGCGGCCTCATCCGGCTCCTGGTCGCCGCCGAACCACGCAGGTGGCGCCTGCTCGCAGGCAAGATCATCGCGCTGCTCCTCGTCACCGCCGTCGCGACGACGGTCGCCGCCGTGGTCAACATCGCGGTGGCCATGCCGGCTGCGGGGGCGGCCGGCATCTCGACCGCCGCCTGGGGAACGGATCTCGGCGAGGTCGTTGGCACGGCGTGGATCAACCTCTACCTCGCCCTCGCCGTCTGGGGCGTGCTCGGACTCGTCATCGCGGTCCTCGCCCGCTCGGCGGCGGCCGCCATCTCGATCGGCGTCGGCTACCTCCTCGTCGTCGAGTCGATGATCAAGCTGGTGGGCGGGGCCCCATCGGACTGGCTGCTCGGTACGACCCTGAACGCGGTTGCGAGCGGCGGCACGGCAGCCATCGCCTATGGCACGGCAGTCGCGCTGGCGGTTGCCTATGTCACGCTTGGCTTGCTCCTGGCTGGCATCGTGTTCGTCCGACGGGACGTGACCGACTGAGGGGCACGCTGGCCGAGCCGCCGATAACGGCTTCGAGGTGGGGTGTTGACAAAGCGGGGCGAGGACACGCGAGCGAGACTCATTGAGGCGACGCGCCGCGTCGTCCGCGGCAAGGGCTACGCCCGTGCCTCGACCCGGGCGATCGCCCTGGCCGCCGGCGTGGCGGAGGGGACGATCTATCGCCATTTCCCAGACAAGTCCTCGCTGTTCTTGGCCGCCATCCTGGAAGCCAACGCGCCGCTCATCGCGTGGTTCACAAGCCTGCCGACGCGGGCAGGTCAGGACGAGGTCGAGGACAACCTCACGGACGCCGCGCTCCGTCTGGCGGGAATGCGCGACGCGATCATCCCGCTCGAGCTGGCGATCATGGCCGACCCCGAGCTGGCAGCTCAGCGCCGGGGAGCGTTGTCGGCGGCCGGATCGCTCCCCCCCGGACCTCCGGACGCCATCGCCAGCTACCTCGCCGCCGAGCAGCGACTCGGGCGCGTCCGCCCGGATGTTGACCCGCGAGAAGCCGCGATCGTCATCCTCGCGGTGCTTTTCGGACTCGTTGCCGACCCCTCGTTCGGAGACGGAAGCCTGGGGCGGGAACGCCTTTCGGCTGCGATGCGACTCATCGTTCGCGGGATCGAGCCGCCCGTTGCCCTGGCATGATCGCCCCGCGGGTCAGGCGTCACGGGAAAGCATCGGCATCGCTTGCCGGCCGTAGCCGAAGCGGGAGCGTGATCGCGATCGCGTGCTCGCCCTCGCCGGCGAGCGCTTCCTCGAGCGTGGCGAGCGGTATGCGGCCGATCGGGCAGGCTGCCGAGCATGCTCACCGCGGCCTCAGCTGGAGGTGACGGCCCGACAGGACGGCATGGCCCCGACGTCCCGCCGACCTGTCGGCCCGCTCTGCCCTCGTGACTTTATGTACGCCGCGCTCGCCCCCAGCCCGGACGCAGCGGCGGCAGGTCCGTGCCGCGTGGATCGCGGGGCAGCCGGTGCTCACCGTCGTCGCCGTCCCAACGACGGCCGTACTGGTCCGGGATCGCACCCCAGCCCCAATAGGCGAGCGCGAAGGCGTCGTCGATCGCGGTGGCGAGCGCGGCGAACGTGTGGCTCAGGGCCGCCGCGAAGATCCGTCCGGGTCGCGGCCACATGCGCTCCCCGCGACCCTCAACGAGGTCGACGCGGATCGACAACCAGGTTCGGGTCATCGGCAAGCCTTCCTCATCCCAGCAGAGCCAGGAGCACGCCCGCCGGCACGGTCAGAACTTTCCGGTCGAGCTCCACGTCCCGCCGGCTCACCATGATCCCCTGTCCGAACGCCTTGGTCATGCTCTCGTAGTCCTTGCCAGTGCGGTGCGCGGCGTACTTGGACTCGACCGCGACGAGGGCGGGCTCCGTGACCAGGAAGTCGACCTCCCGGCCATCGGCGCTGCGCCAGTAGTACAGGTGATCGGGGTGCGCGAAACCCTCGAGCGCCGCCCGGTCCGCCCGGTGGAGCGCGATCGCGAGCGCATTCTCCACGAGCGGCCCCTCGGAGGGTGCCGGGCCCCCGAGCAGGCCCGGGATCGCGGCCAGTGCCGGGTCGCCCAGATACAGCTTGCGCGGCCGGCGCAGGGCCGGTCCGTCCTGGCGCTTGGCGTCGCGCTGGTAGAGGGCGATCAGGGCGAACGACGCCGCGAGGACGTCGACGTAGGCGCCCGCGGTGGGGCGGCTGACGTCAAGCTCGTGCGCAAGCGTCCCGGTGTCGGTCATCGACGACAGCCCGACAACGGTCCGCGCCAACAGCTTGCGCAGTGTGAGGGCGTCGCGTGAGAGGCGGCGAGCGTCGGCCGAGAGCCCGCGCCAGAGCTCGGTCACGGTGCCGTCCGCGACACGCCCGTCGAGGAGCATATCGGTCACCGGAGCCGGCAGACCGCCGCAGCGGACGTACTCGGTCAGGTATTGGTCGAGCTCGGCCGTGCGCAGGCTCGCCGTGTCGACGAGCCTGCGGCCATCGGGCGCGAGGAGCTGCGCCAGAGTTGGCCGAGCCTCGGGCAGCGCAGCCGGGTTCCGGGCGGCCACGTAGTCCCGAAAGCTCATCGGCATGTGCAGCCGGTCCAATGGACGATGCCATCTTCCACGCCGGCCGTGGAGGAGGTCCGCCGAGGCGGCGAGGTCGTACGCGGAGGACCCGGTGAGCAGCACCGTTGCGGACCGGAACGTGCGGTCGTGTTCGCGCAGGTAGACGATCGGCCGCGCCCAATCGCGGACGAAGGTCAGCTCGTCGAGGACAAACAGCCAATCACCCGCTGCATCGGGCCAGAGGCGCAGCACGAGCTCGATCGCCTCGCGGAGCTCGTCGGCGGTCTCGATGGTCTGGAGCGTGAGGAAGCAGGTCCGGCGGGCATGACCGGCGGTGACCCGCTCGGCGATGAGGCGCTTGACCAGGGTCGTCTTGCCACTCTGACGCAGACCCCGGAGGGTGAACACCGCGCCCGAGGTGAGGTCATCGGTGTCGAACGGGCGGGGATCCCAGCGGAACGGTGCGGCCTCGGCGGCGGCGAGGTGCAGGTCGTCGGCCGGCTGCCACGCCGGATTGATCCACCAGGGGTTCAAGGCGTTGACCTGGTCGCGTGTCAGCATCATCGGAGTTTACTCGATGGCAGGGCTTCCGGCCAGTCCGCTTATCAGGACAAGGGGGCTTCGAGACCCGAATTGGGACGCTGAGGTGCCGGCGGTGCAAGGTCGGGCCGACTGGAAGAGCCTCCGCGCGCCGATCCCGAGCACGAATTGCGGCGACTGGAGGATCTGGTCGGGGCGAGAGGAGACAAGCCGCCGCAGAGACCTCTTTGTCCCGGTTGCTTGGCCGCTCCGGTGCCAGGTGATGCGGGTGGGCGTGCCCCGCGGCATCAGGGGAGCAGCGGGATGAACGTCGCCTCGACCCAGTCGAGCGCCGCGGCCGGATCGTAGGCGACGCCGGAACGGAGCAGCGGCCGCACTTCCTCGAGGAACGACGGCACGCGCTTCGCCGCCAGGTTCGTTCGCAGCTCGCTCGCCCGGATCATCGGGCGGCCCGCCGTCGCCTGATACTCGCTGAGGATCGCGACGATCCGGGCCGGGTCCGGCGCCGCCTGCTGGTGCGCCCACCACAGGTCGAAGAGGTCGCGACCCTTCCGGCGCTGGTACAACGCGCGCAGCTTGGTGGCGAGCAGCTCGTCGAGCTCGTACGTCGGTATGACCGCACTGTTGCCGACCGGCGGGTCCGGGACGGCGAACAGGCGGGAAACGACGTGACCAAAGTGCTCGTGGCTGTTGATCTCGAGCTTGACTCGCCTCCGGGCGCCCGTCTCGGTCTCGAAGGTGAACGTGAGCTTCGGGTGCTCGCCGGTGTCGGACCGAGCGGGGCCGATCCAGCCGAGCAGGCGGCGGAGCCGGCTGAGGGTCGGGCCGATGGGACTCGGCTCGCGCTGGACGAGGTCGATGTCCTCGGAGTACCGGACCGCGGGCGCCAGGTGCAACTTGTGCAGTGCGGTGCCGCCCCGGAACGCAAGGGCAGCCTTGAGGCTCTCGTCCCGGAAGATGTCGAACAGGGCGATCGTGATGGCGAGGTCCTGCTCCACGTCGTCGTCATCCGCCCAGGGCGCGACCGCGCGCCAGTGGATGATGTCGACCTGCGGGAACACGGTCAGTCCGCCTGCGGCTCGATGGTGACGAGGACCCGCCAGCGCGGGTCGCGCGCGGCCTCGCCGCCGGCCGAGGGCTCGTCTGGAACAAGCGGCACCCAGCCGACCCGCCGCGTCGCGAGCTCGGCCTCGAGCGCCGCGAGGACCGGATCGGCGCCCGCGAGCTCGAGGAGGTGCCCCAGGCGCTGGAGCTCGGGGGTCGCGGGCGCGACGGCGAGTGCGGCTCGCATACGCGCCCGGCGCAGCGAGGGCGCGAGATCGCTGAGCACCGTTGCCACGTTGCCCCAGCCGGCCGCCCTGCCCGGATAGCGGACGAGGTCGAGCGCGACGAGCTCAGGGGTCGCCACGCGCACCCGGCCTGACGGCGTCGTCCGCAGCTCGACCGGTGCCAGGGCGGCCGTCCGCCGCACCACGAACTCGATCGCCAGTCGCCCGACGCGCACGGGCCGCCGCGGGCGGGCGGTCACCACCTGGATGACCTGCGCCGCCTGCCCCGAGGCGCCGTGGATCGACGCCGCGGTGAGGAGGCCCACGTAGTACGGCATCCTGAGGTGCGTCATCAGCGGATCGAGGAAGAGCCGCCAGGACGGTGTCCCAGTCCTGCGGTCCTCGAGCGGCAGCACGACGTGGAACCCGCGCACCGGCGACGCGACCAGGCGGCCTGCCTCGGCGCGATCAAGGGCTGCCGCGACGGCTGCCTCCGACGCCCCCTTGGCTGCGTCGCACGCCTCGGCCGTGGTGAAGGTGAACCGTCCCTGCGACGGCAGCGCGAGGGCCCAGTCCCGCAGCGAACTCATGTGCGCAACTCTACGCCACCTGTCGAGTTACGCAAACGGATCTGTGATGTGGCCGAGCCTGCCTCGGACGGTCCCGGCGAGGAGGGAACGTAACCCAACGCTGGGTAGGCTCTTGATACGGGACGTTGAGGTACGTCGGTGCGACATGGGGTCCGCCGCGCGACCGCAGAAACTGCCCGATCCCGAGTCGAAATAGAACAAATGGTCGGGGCGAGAGGATTTGAACCTCCGACCTCATCGTCCCGAACGATGCGCGCTACCAAGCTGCGCCACGCCCCGACCGAGGGAGCCCGTTTGACAGGGCCCGCGGATGATACCGCGAATGGGCCGATCGCCCTCCACGGCACGGTGGCTCCGCCGTGGGCGGCGATCAGGCGCCGGGCGACACGGTCCGCAGACCCACCAGGCGGGCTGCTGCCGCCTGGCGTTCGTCGTAGGTGACGAAGCCATCGAGCGGCGACACGTCAGCCGCCGACGCGATGTGAATCGCGTCGAGGGCGCGAAGGGCTGGCTCGGTGAGTGCCCCCGCAGCGATGAGGAGCGCCCGGTCGACGGGCACCAGACCGATCGCCTCGACGACTTCGACCGCCCGGGCATGAACGTAGCACATCAGTCTCAGGGCACGCACCAGATTGCGGTCCGTCGCTTGCCCATCGATCACCTCGCTCATCGGGACGCGGCCGACGTTGGGCATCGGCAGTGTGCGAAACGCTCAGACGGCCTCGACCGGCTCCGGCGACGGGCCGAGGTGGGCAACGTCGCGGACCGGGGCCATGACGATCGCCGCCGCGATGAACGAGGCGGTCATCGCCCAGAAGACGATCGGCAGGCCGGCCCCGTTGCCGGCCCGGTCGATGATCACGCCGTACAGCGCCGTCCACAGGGAGCCGACGCCGAAAGCGAGCGTGAAGTAGATCGCAAAGGTCACGTCCCGGATCCCGGCCGGCGCCGCGTCGGCGAGCAGCGCCTGGAGCTGGGGGCTCTCGGCGAACGAGAAGAGTCCCATCACCGCCAGTCCGATCCAGAGGCCGAGCAGCGACGAGCCGACCGAGATGAAGATCGCGAACCCGAGCGCGCCGCCGAGGTACGCTCCGACGATGACCGGCCGCCGTCCCAACCGATCGGACAGCCAGCCCGCGAAGAGCGGCATCGGCACGGACAGGACGATGAGGCCGCCGTACATGAGGTCGGTCGTCGAGCTCGGCAAGCCGAGGACTTTCGTGAGGTACAGCAGGGCGAAGAGGTTGGCGACGCCGAGGCCGCGACCGCCGCCGCCGAGCACCGACGCGAGGTAGACCCGCCGCAGGACGGGGTTGCGCCAGACCTGGCGAAGTGCCTGGCGGACCGATCCCTCGGCGCGTGCCGCCGCCCGGTCCGTGCCGTGCTCGGTGACCCAGCGAACGATCGCCAGGGCGATGAGCGCCGCGGGCAGGCCGAAGATCACGGACACGCCACGCCAGCCGAAGGTCGCCAGGAGCAGCGGCCCGAAGAGGGCCACGATGACGGTCCCGACGTTGCCGCCGGAGATGTGGGCGCTGATCGCGAAGCCGCGCCGGTCGGGCGGGAACTGCTCGGCCAGGAGGCCGTTGCCGACCGGGTGCTGGGGAGCGCCACCGATCCTCGACACGATGTTCGTGGCCGCGAAGACGTTGAACGTCGGCGCGGCGCCCTGGGCCGCGAACCCGACCCCGAACAGGATCCCGCCGATCCCCATGAGGTAGCGCCGCGGGACGTGCCGGGTGACGTAGGCGAACGTCGCCTGGACCAGGCCTGACGAGATCGCTCCGGCCGCGGCGACGAAGGTGATGGTCTCCACGCCGACGTGGAACTCGTCGATCACCGCCAGGAAGATCATCGGCATGATGACGGCCTGGGCGTGATTCACCGCATGGGCGATCGACAGGAGCCAGAGCGTCCGGTTCGGACGGATGCGTGGGGCGTGGGTCTCGGACACGACGCCGAGCATATCCGCGCGCAGGACCGGGGGATGCCCGGCGCCGCGCCCGATGGCAGAGCGTTCGAGGCGGGGAGGCGCACGTGGGTGGGAAGGATCAGCCGTCGGGCGGTATCCTCGGCGGGACGTGAACCGAACGACCCAGGTCCTCTCCGCGCTGCCCATCTTCACCGGCCTGGAGGAGCGGAGCCTCCAGGCGATCGCCGTCCTTGCCCATGAGCTGTCGGCCCCTGCCAGGACGGTCCTGATCCGCGAGGGCGATCCGGCGACCTCCTTCTACGTGATCGTCGAGGGGACCGTGCACGTCGAGCACGACGGCCGCCTCATCAGATCGCTGTCCGCCGGCGGGTTCGTCGGCGAAATCGGGATGATCGAAGGTGGGACGCGAACCGCGACCGTGACCTGCGCGACTGACTGCGAGCTGCTCGAGTTCGGGGCCTTCGAGCTCGGCCGCGTCCTGGCGACGTTCCCGACCATCCGGGCGAGGGTCGAGACGGCGCTGGCTCACCGACCGCACCGCGACGGCTGACGCCTCGCGGCAGGCCATGGGGGCGCAGGGCGCGGCGAGGGTGACCCGCGCCGGGCGCAGCGAGGGCGACACGCGGGGGCCTGGACCGCCACACGAGCGAACAGCCCAACGAACCCGCCGAGGCGGCCCGAATCAGGCCGCTGAAGTCCCAAGGTGGAACGCTGGGCGAGCCAGATCGCCGTTGAGGCCCGTCCATCTGGACGCGGGCGTGCCGTTCGCTCGCTGGGCGTTCCATCGATGGCGCGGCCCGCCGAGGCCCGACGGACCGCCCCTCAGAACTGGTCCAGGTAGCGCTCCACTTCCCAGTCGCTGACCTGCGTCCGGTAAGCGTCCCACTCGGCGCGCTTGGCCTCGACGAAGTGGCCGTAGACGTGGTCGCCGAGGGCCTCGTGGACGACCTCGTCGCGCTCCAGCTCGTCGAGGGCCTCGCCGAGCGTCCCCGGCAGCTCGCGGATGGACTTGGCCGCGATCGTCGCCCGATCCATCTCGAAGAGCGATTCCTCCACGGGAGCGGAGAGCGTCAGGCCCTTCTCCACCCCGTCGAGCCCGGCCGCGATCATCGCGGCGAAGGCGAGGTACGTGTTGGAGGCCGGATCCGGGCAGCGGACCTCGGCCCGCGTGCCTTCGACGGACTTTCCGGGAGAGATCATCGGCACGCGGATAAGGGCGGACCGGTTCGTCCGGCCCCAGGTGATGTAGGTCGGCGCCTCGTATCCGGGCACGAGCCGCTTGTAGGAGTTGACGAGCGGCGCCAGGACGGCGCTCATGCCCCGGGCATGGAGGAGGATCCCGGCCATGTACGACTTGGCAAGGTCGGACAGGCCGTACGGCGCCTCGGGGTCGGCGAAGGCGTTCCGCTCGTCGGCGATCGACCACAGGCTCTGGTGG
The DNA here is from genome assembly GCA_016200675.1 of Chloroflexota bacterium. Lineage (GTDB taxonomy): Bacteria > Chloroflexota > Limnocylindria > Limnocylindrales > CSP1-4 > UBA5189. The sequence continues at coordinate 33,193 of JACQEH010000058.1, forward strand.
GTGTGCATGCCCGAGCCGTTGATGCCGTGGATCGGCTTGGGCATGAACGTCGCGTACAGGCCGTGCTGCTGGGCAACCGCCTTCAGCGTGAACTTGAAGGTGATGGCGTTGTCGGCCGTCCGGAGGGCGTCGGCATACTCGAAATCGATCTCGTGCTGGCCCGCCGCCACCTCGTGGTGGGCCGCCTCGACCCGGATCCCGAACGCCTCGAGGGCGTCGACCATGTCCTGGCGGACCTCCTGGGCGAGGTCGGTCGAGAAGTCGAAGTAGCCGGCCAGGTCGTGCGGCAGGGGCGTGACCTTGCCGTCCTCGTCCCGGCGGAAGAGGAAGAACTCGAGCTCCGGACCCATGTTCACGACGTAGCCGAGCTTCCTGGCCCGCTCGACCTGGCGCCGCAGGACGTGGCGTGGATCGCCGACAAATGGCTCGCCGCGGGGCGTGAAGACGTCGCAGATCACCCGGGCAGTCCCGCGCGGACCGTCGCCCCGCTGCCACGGGATCTCGGAGAACGTGGCCATGTCGGGCATGAGGTACTGGTCGCTCTCGGCGATCCGGGTGAAGCCCTCGATCGACGAGCCGTCGAACCACGTGCCGTGGGTGACCGATCCCTCCAGCTGGTGGATCGGGATGGTCACCGCCTTGACGTGGCCGATGATGTCGGTGAACTGGAGCTGGACGAAGCGAATCCCGGCCGCCTCCGCGGCGCGGATCGCGGCGACGGGATCCGGCCCTTCCGCTCTGGGAGCCACGGCTGCGCGTCCCCGGCTCAGTACTGGAAGAGCAGTTCGCGATACTTCGGCAGCGGCCAGAGCTCGTCGGAGACGACCGTCTCCAGCTCGTCGGCAACCTCGCGAAGGGCGGCCTGGGCCGGGATCACGTGGTGGGCGAAGGCCCGCGCCTCGGCGTGGACGGAGCCCGCCGCGTGGGCGGCATGCTGGGCATGCTCGAGGGCGTCGATCGCGGCGACGAGCCCGTCGACGAGGCCGCCGACGCGGGCGGCAACCGCCGCGACCCCCTTCGACCCACCCGCACTCCCCAACTCCCCGAGGTATTGCACCGCCGCCGGCAGGATGAGCGTCCGGGCGATGTCCAGGGCGCAGCTCGCCTCGATGTTCGAGACCTTGACGTAGTGCTCCCAGGCGATCTCGGCCCGGGCCCCGAGCTCGCGCTCGGAGAGGACCCCGAACGACGAGAAGAGCCGCTTCGCCTTCGCCGTCTCGAGCGCCGGCAGCGCGTCGACGGTCGTCCGATTGTTCGGCAGGCCTCGCTTGGCCGCCTCGGCGTGCCACTCCTCGGAGTAGCCGTTGCCCTCGAAGAGGACCTGCTTGTTCTCCCGAACCGTCTTCGACAGGATCTTCGTGAGGCCTTCGAAGTCGCCCGGCTCCAGGCCCTCGAGGGCGTCGGCGAGCTCCTTGAGGGACTCGGCGACGGCGACGTTGAGGACCGTCTGGGGCCAGTAGATGGGGGCTGACGAGCCGACCGCCCGGAACTCGAACTTGGTGCCGGTGAAGGCGAATGGGGAGGTCCGGTTGCGGTCCGTGGCGTCCATCGAGAGGGCCGGCAGGGAGGTGACCCCCAGCTCCAGCGAGCCGCTCTTCTTCGACGCCGACGCGCCGCCCTTCGCCAGCTGGTCGATGACGTCCTCGAGCTGCGAGCCGAGGAAGATCGAGACGATCGCGGGCGGCGCCTCGTTCGCTCCCAGGCGGTGGTCGTTGCCGGCGTCGGCAATCGACGCCCGGAGGAGGTCGGCGTGGACGTTGACGCCCTGGATGACCGACACCAGGAAGGCCAGGAACTGGGCGTTCTCATGGGGGTCGTTGCCCGGGTCGAGCAGGTTCTCCCCGTCGTCGGTGGCCATCGACCAGTTGTTGTGCTTGCCCGAGCCGTTGATGCCGGCAAAGGGCTTTTCGTGGACGAGGAAGGCGAGGCCATGCTGGGGGGCGAGGCGCCGCATCGTGGCCAGGACGACCATGTTGTGGTCCGATCCGACCGACGTCGGCTCGTAGACGGGCGCCATCTCGAACTGGCCCGGTGCCACCTCGTTATGTCGAGTCCGGGCCGGGATGCCGAGGCGCCACAGCTCCCGGTCCAGATCCATCATGAAGGCCAGGATCCGGGGCCGGATGGAGCCGAAGTACTGGTCCTCCAGCTCCTGGCCCTTCGGGGACGGGGCGCCGAACAAGGTCCGGCCGGTGAGGACGAGGTCGGGCCGCTGCTCGGCCAGGCGCCGATCGACGAGGAAGTACTCCTGCTCCGGGCCGATGTTCGTGAAGACCCGCCGCGTGGCGGTGTTGCCGAACCAGCGCAGGACGCGGAGGGCCTGCTTGCCGACGGCCTCCTGCGACCGGAGGAGCGGGATCTTGTGGTCGAGAGCCTCGCCGGTGAAGGAGACGTAGGCCGTCGGGATGGTCAGCGTGACGCCGTTCGGCTCGACCTGGAGGAAGATCGGGCTGGTGACGTCCCAGGCGGTGTAGCCGCGGGCCTCGAAGGTGGCCCGAATGCCGCACGACGGGAAGGAGCTCGCGTCCGGCTCCCCCTGGAGCAGGTTCCGGCCCGAGAACTCGGCGATGGTCCGGCCGTCGCCGAGGGGCGTCAGGAAGGAGTCGTGCTTCTCGGCCGTGGAGCCGGTCATGGGCACGAACCAGTGGGTGAAGTGGGTCGCGCCGTGGGCGAGGGCCCACTCCTTGACCCCGTGGGCTACCGCGTCGGCAATGATCGGATCGAAGGGCTCCAGCCCATCGATCGTCCGGCGCAGGCGGTGGAAGACCGGCTTGGCGAGGTACTGCCGCTGGGCCACCTCGTGGAAGACGTACTGGCCGTAGATATCGGCGCCGGCGACCTCCAGGTACTCCTGGGTCGAGGCAACGCGATGGTTGGCGATCGTCTCGATGGCGCTGCGACGAGCTGTCATGTCTCTCCTGCCGGCGGCGGTTGGTTGGTGGGTGGGAGCGCGATCATTCGATCCTTCAGGCCTGCGTCTTGTGCCTCGCGCACGAGGTTCGTTCCACGACGCGGGGATAAGGATGATCATATCGGACCAGGACCGCGATCGGCCGCGCTGCTGGACCCGCCGGATGGCCCTTTACTTAGGCATCCTGCATAAGTCTCAAGGCCACGGCGAGGGCGAGCCGGAGATCCGGCTCCGACAGCCGCCAGCCCGTCGCCGTCTCGATGCGGCGGAGTCGATAGGCCACCGTGTTGTGGTGAACGCCGAGCGCGGCGGCAGCCTCGTTGACGCTCCCGTGGTCGAGGAGGGCGCGGAGTGTCGCCAGGCGCTCACGGCGGACGTCGGCGCGGCCACCGAGCAGCGGGGCGAGGAGCGCCCCGGCGGCACGCTCGCCGTCGGGCAGGTTGTGCACGGCGACCAAGAGCCGATAGACCGGCAGGAGCGCCGCCCGGGCCACCGGTGGCGGCTCCGGCAGTGCCTCCGCGCCCTCGAGGGTGGAGCGGGCCTCGGCTTCCGCGGCGGGCCGCTCCGCGGCGGCGGAGAACGGGCGCGAGATGGCCACGGGCCGGTCGAGGAAGGTGGCCAGCCGGTCGGCCACGACGAGTCCCTCGGGGTCCGGGCCCGCAGCCGGCCCGGTCGCGGGGTCGACGGCGAGAACGACCCGGATCTCCAGCGAGTCGGCGTCCCCTCGGAGTGCCAGCCGGCGCGCCGGCGCGAGGAGCCGCAGCTCGTGTCGGATCGCGTCGCGGCGCTCGCGGGCACCGGCGGCGTCGCCTTCGCCGGCCACCCGCTGGCGGGCCAGGAGGACGACCCATGGCGGTCCGGCCGGCGGCAGCGTCTCGCTCCGGCGCGCCTGGTCCATCGCCCGCCGAACCGCCTCGTCCCGCGAGAGCTCGAGGGCGAGCAGACCGGCGATGCGCCCGACGCTCGCTCGTTCCAGCTCCCCGACCGGCCGCTCCCCGAGCAGGGCCAGGCTCCCGGCACGGCCACCGGGCGCAGGAAGCGGCACGCGGAGCGCCACCGCCTGGCGTGGACGGGCGTGGTAGCGGGCGACCGCCGCGGCGGCCTCCGGCAGCTCAGGTGGGGCGTGCACGGCAAGCGCGTCGCCCCGACGGCCCTCGAGGGCCACGGCCCGCCCGAGGAAGGTGGCGATTGCGCCCACCAGAGCGACGGGGCCGCCGCCCTCGAGCGCCAGGCGCTCAAGACGCGCCTCCAGGAGGGCGGCCTGGCGATCCAGCTCGGCGCCCTGGGTGACGAGGAAGCCGATGATGCTGCGCTCGAGCCCGATCGGGTCCGCCCGCCCTGGAGGCCGCGGGCGGACACTGGTCGGCGGCGGCTCCGGCGGCCGAACCCGGTCCGGCGGCCGCGGCCTGGGCGACCACGAGGTCGTCGACGAGCTGACCGAACTCGCTGTCGAAGTCGACGCAGTCCGAGGCCATGCCCTGCTCGAGCAGCCCCGGCGCGCAGGAGGCGTTGTTGCGGACGAGGAGGAGGCCGGGCGTTCCGCTCGGCTGGACCGTCAGGGTGTCGCTTTCGGCGGGGGATCCCGCCGACCGGTCGGCGGTCAGCACGGACATGGAAGCCCGCCGGTCAGGGGAGGCTCGATGCGATGGTCCCGCCCACGGCGACCTCGCCCGGGTCGTACGCCCTGTCCATGGGCGGGATGCTACACCGACCGGCTGCCCTGACCCGCGACGGCCACCGGCCGCGATTCGGAGGCCTCCGATGCCGGGCCGGCGACGCGGTTCCGGCCGGCCCGCTTGCTGGCGTACATCGCCTGGTCGGCGCTGATCATGAGATCGTCGACGGACTGGCCGTCATGCGGATAGGAAACGACCCCGACCGAGACGGTCGGCGACCGGTCCAGGCCGGGGAGCGCGATCGCGGCGACGTTGAGCCGGATCTTCTCGGCGACCACCCAACCACCGGTCGGGTCGGTCTCGGGAAGGAGGGCCACGAACTCGTCGCCGCCGTGGCGGGCCGCGACGTCGATCCGCCGGACGCCGCCCTTGATCGTCTCGGCCACGGCGCGCAGGACCATGTCCCCGGCGTGGTGGCCATGCCGGTCGTTGATCGCCTTGAGCTCGTCGAGATCGAGCATCAGGAGGCAGAAGCCGCGGCCGGAACGGGCGCTGCGAGCCATCTCCCGATCGAGGGCCGCAAAGAAGAAGGTCCGGTTGAAGAGCGTCGTCAGGGAATCGACGGCACTCAGGCGGATGGCGGCGTCTCGGGACCGGCGCTGCTCGCGACCGATGACGGACCCAACGTAGGCAAGGAGCATGAGGGCCGTCAGGTTCACTCCGACGGTGGCCAGCCCGAGCCCCGACGGCGCGCTCGTGCCGACCGAGACGGCCACGATGTAGCCGACCGCCGCAGCGAGGGCGAGGATGAGCGTCGCCATCGGCCGGACGACGAGGGCGGCCGCCCCGACGATGAGCGGGAAGGTGAAGAAGAACGGGCTGGCATGGCCCCCCGTCAGGAGGACCAGGAACGTCGCGAAGGTGAGGGCGACGGTTCCCTCGAGGATCGAGCGGGCGGCCCCCAGCGTGGTCGGCGGCAGGAGGTCGTGGACCACCAGGACGAACGCCCCGGCAACGCCCAGGAGGACGAAGATCGCCGGCGTGGTATCAGGCCACAGGCCGCTGGTGCCGACGATCACGGCCGTCGAAAGCAGGAAGACCCAGGAGACGATGCGGACGATCCGGTCGTAGGCGGTCGGCTCGTCCTCGGCGTTACCGATGAGGCCGCCGATCAGGCGCCCGGCGTCGATGCCGTCGAGGCCCGGGGCGTCGGGATCGGGTCGGTCATCCGAGGCCAGGGGGCTCCGGCGGCCCAGGATCGGGGGCACGACGATGGCAGCCATCACGGCGAGGTTGATGACGATCGCGACCGCAATCACGGCGAGGGCCGCCCCCGTCGGCATCGTCAGCGGGTCCCGAACTGGTACGTCTGCTTGACGAGCCGGAGATACGTGAACGTCTCCGTGTCACGGACGCCCTCGATGGCCTGGAGGCGCTCCGTCAGGAAGCTGAGGAGTCCTTCGTTGTCCTCGGAGACCGTCTCGATGAGGATGTCGTAGCGGCCCGTCGTGACGACGACGTAGTCGACCTCGGGCAGCGTGGCGAGGGCCTCGGCGACGGCCACCAGGCGTCCGGGCTCGCAGCGGATCCCGATGAGGGCCTGCTGGAAGCCGAGCTTGCCCGGGTCGGCGACCCCGACGACCTGGAGGATGCCGCGCTCGATGAGCCGATTCGTCCGCGCCCGGACCGCCGCCTCGGACACGCCGAGCTCGGTGGCGATCTGGGTGAAGGGCCGCCGGCCATCCGCCTGGAGATGCTCGATGATCCGCTTGTCGAGCAGCGAGAGCTCGTCCTGGCGCCCGTTCGCGCTACGGACCTTGGGCATCGTCTCCTCCGGGCGCGTCGCGCCCTGCACCGCGTATTCCACCACGCCCGATTCGGAAAGGCCAGCGCACCGGTGCCTGCGAGCACCCCGAACCGCCGGCTGTGGCTCGCGCCGAACGTCGCGACGACGCTCGGCCCGCCCCGAACACCGTCAGCCGCGGTCGAGGACCTCCAGGACCGCCGCGAACTCCTCGAGCGATGCCAGGCTGATCGGATCGAGGACCAGCTGGACCTCTCCGATGCCCTGTGCAGCATAGGCCCGCAGCTCGCCGGCCACCACCTCGGGCTTGCCCGCCAGCGGCGCGAGCGCCGGTCGAGCGAGGTCGCCCTGGACGCGGCCCGTGCCGCCGGTCAGTCGGACCTGGACGGCGACCGTCCGCTCGATCGCGGCCGGGTCGCGGCCGACCTCGCGGGCGATGCCGTCCACCAGCTCCCGCAGCGCTGGCACGCCGTCCGGGCTGTTCGCGGTGTCGGCGAACCAGACGTTCCAGGCGTCGACGTGGGGAAGGGTGATCCGGAGCATCCGCTCGCCGCGGCTGCCGACCAGCAGCGGCGGGCCGCCGGGCCGCGCCGGCCGTGGCAGGAGCTCGCAGTCGCGGGCCCGGTAGTACCGCCCGTCGAAGTCGATGCGGCCTTCGCGGAGGAGGGTCCGGATGATCGTGAAGGCCTCCTCGAAGCGATCGATCCGGTGGTCGAAGGGGAACCCGAAGGCCCGGAACTCGGACTCGTTCCAGCCCGCCCCGAGGCCCAGGACCAGGCGGCCGCCGCTCACCTCGTCGACCGTGACGGCCATCTTGGCCAGCATCGCCGGGGCGTGGAAGGCCGTCGAGGCGACGAGCGGCCCGAGGCGGATCCGGGATGTCGATGCCGCGATCGCCGAGAGGAGGGTCCAGACCTCCCACGGTCCGCGCGCCGAGCCATCGGCGAAGCGATACAGGAGGTGGTCGCCGACCCAGATCGTGTCGTAGCCCAGCTCCTCCGCTCGGCGGGCCATGGCCACGTACTCCGGCCAGCAGACCTCGCGCTCGACCTCGGGCAGCTGGACGCCCACCCGCAGGGGCCGCCGGGAGTTGACGGGAGGGACGTGCATCACCGGTCGTTCGGCCATCGGCCGAACCGTAGCAGGACGCGACGGCGAGGAGCCGGGGTGTCGACATCCCGGCAGGACGGCGGTGGCCGGCAGGAGTTGGTCGGGGCGGAGGGATTCGAACCCACGACCTCGTGCTCCCAAAGCACGCGCGCTACCAAACTGCGCCACGCCCCGATCGATGCGTCCGGCGAGGACGATACCCGACATTCTGCGCGCCCGGCCGCCGGGAGCATGAACCGGTCCGTCGGCACGACGTCATGACCTTCGACGCCGGGGGGGGTGGCAGGCGGGGCACTCCGCCCGGCGTCATCACCTCCGGCCGGCCGACCGCACAAGACCGCACGAGACAAGACCGCACTTGACAACCGCCGAGGCTGGTAGACTCCCCGCGGACGGTAGTGCCCGACCGGCCGTACGAACGAACTCAGGGAGTCTCGAACGCACGTGCACGCACGTCGGGTGCGGCAGCCGGGTGGCGACACCCGCGCCGACCGTCGCCCAGTCCGCACCGTGAGCGTCGACGGCCGCCGTCGTGCTCCCGCCCGAGCCACCGCGAGCGGTATGGATGAGGCGCGCCCGGACCTCTTCGCGCCAGATGACGTCCGTTGGCTCGTCGCCGCCGCCGGATCGGCGGTCATCCCCGGGCTGGGCCAGCTGATCAACGGCCGCCTCCGCCTGGCCAAGTGGTTCGGCGTTCCGGCCCTGATCCTCCTCGCCTTCGTCGCCCTGCGCGTCGCGACCAGCTCCCCGGCGCGGCTCTTCGCCTCCGTCATCTCGCCGACGGTCCTGGGTCTCCTGCTCGCCCTCAACGTCGTCGTCCTGGCGTGGCGCCTCGCCGCGGTTGCCCACGCCTTCTTCGATGGGCGCTACCAGCCGCGCTCGGGCCGGGGCGGCGCGGCGGGCCTCGCCCTGATCCTCGTCGCCGTGGTCGTCCCGCACGGCCTGGCGAACACCCTCGGATCGTCGGCCCAGGCAGCCTTCAGCAACGTCTTCGCTTCGGGCCAGAGCACCGGCCCGGGGCCCGTGGCGGCATCGACCTCCGGCGGGCCGGGCTCGAATGACCGCCTGAACATCCTGGTGACCGGGGTCGACAGCTTCCCCGGACGGACCGAGACCCTGACCGATTCGCTGATGGTCGTGTCCGTCGACCCGGTCGGCAAGACCGTCTCGATGATCTCCCTGCCGCGCGACATCATCAAGGTCCCGCTCGGCAACGGGAACACCTTTGGACCGAAGATCAACTCCCTCATGTCGTACGCGGATCGCCACCCCGACCAGTTCCCGCAGGGCGGCATGCGCGCCCTCGAGGACGCCATCGGGACGATGCTCGGGATCCGGATCCACTACTACGCGCGGATCGACTTCCTGGGCTTCGTGAAACTCGTCGACAGCGTCGGCGGCGTCGACATCGACGTCAAGCGGGCCTTCGACGATCCCAAGTACGACGGTCTGGGCATCAACCCCCCGAACGTCTTCGGGTTTGCCGTCACGGCCGGTCCCCATCACTTCAACGGCTACGAGGCCCTCGCCTACGCGCGCTCCCGCTATGCCATCGGTGAGAGCGACTTCACGCGGGCCGGCCGGCAGCAGGAGATCCTCATCGCGCTCAAGGCGCGGCTCCTGTCCGACGGCAGCCTCATCACGCGCCTGCCGCAGCTCCTCGACGCCTTCGGGGCGCTGGTCCGGACGGACATCCCGACCGATCGCCTGCCGGACCTGGCAGCCATGGCCGACGAGCTGTCGTCGGGCTCGATCTACCGGATGGTCCTCGGCCACCCCCTGGTCAAGCCCGGCAACGACCCAACGCTCGGGTCGATCCAGGTCCCCGACCTGCCGGCCATCCGGGCCGCCGTCGCGGCGATCCTTCCCGCCCCGGGCAAGACTCCCGTCGCCTGGACCGCGCCCGCGCCTTGACGGGACGGGCCTAGAAGCCGAGCTCCCGAAGGACCGGCAGCATGGCCCGGGCCGCCCGGGCCCGATGCGAGATCGCGTGCTTCTCGACGGCCGAGTACAGGCCCAGCGTCCGGCCGCCCGGCGGTTCGCCCAGGGGCTCGAAGATCGGGTCGTAGCCGAAGCCGCCCGTCCCTCGCGGGCTCGTGGCGATCCGGCCCCGGCACGTCCCTCGCCGCAGAACCATTGGCAGCCCGCCGCGCGGGCCCGCATCCCCCGGCAGCGCGAGGGCGAGGACGCACACGTAGCGCGCGCCGCGGCGCTCGGGCGGCAGCCCGTCGAGCGCGGCCAGGAGCTTGGCGTTGTTGCCGGCATCGGTCGCGTCCGGGCCGGCGTAGCGGCGGGTTCGCACGCCGGGGCCGCCGTCGAGGGCGTCCACCTCGATCCCCGAGTCATCGGCGAGAGACGGCAGGCCCGTGACGCGGGCCGCCAAGCGAGCCTTGATGCGGGCGTTCGCCTCGAACGTCTGCCCGTCCTCGACGGCCTCGTCCGCGACACCCAGGTCGTCGAGCGTCAGGAGCTCGGCTTGCTCGAGGTGCAGGAGGTCGGCCAGCTCCCGCCGCTTGTGCTCCGAGTGGGTCGCGATGACAAGGCGCGGACGGGCCGCGCCTCGAGCGACGGTGCCGGCCACGCCGCCTAGCGCCGGACGGTGGCCAGGGCGCCGCCCTGGATCTCGAAGAGCCGGGCCAGGCCGGTGTTGGCCAGGTCGAGCAGGTCGTCGACGCGCTTCCGGTCGAAGGGCCGGCCCTCGGCCGTGCCCTGCAGCTCGACGTACGTCCCGGCGTCCGTGCCCACGACGTTGAAGTCGACCTCTGCCCCGGAGTCCTCGCCGTAGTCGAGGTCGAGGAACGGCACGCCGCCGACGACCCCGACCGAGACGGCCGCGACCTTGCCGACGATCAGGCGCTCCATGCCGTAGGTCATGAGGGCCGCGGCGAGGGCCGCGTAGCCGCCGGTGATCGAGGCGCAACGGGTCCCGCCGTCGGCCTGGAGGACGTCGCAGTCGACCGTGACCGTCCGCTCGCCGAGCTTGCCGAGGTCCACGACCCCCCGCAGCGATCGCCCGATGAGGCGCTGGATCTCGTGGGTCCGACCGCCGAGGCGGCCCTTGACGCTCTCGCGCTCCGAGCGCTCCGCCGTCGCCCGCGGGAGCATCGAGTACTCGGCCGTGACCCAGCCCGTGCCCTTGCCGCGGAGATGGGGCGGGACGCGGTCGGAGATCGTGGCCGCGCAGAGGACCTCGGTGTCCCCGACCCGGATCCGGCAGGAGCCCTCGGCCCACTTCAGCACACCCAGGGTCAGGGTCACAGGGCGCATGTCGCCGGGACCGCGGCCGTCCGACCGGATGGCGCGCGGCGGATTGCCGATGCTCATGAGGCTCGCTCCTCCGCCTTGGCGGCATCCCAGTAGGTGTCGAGGGTAGCGAAGTCGAGGTCCCGCATGGCGACGCCCCGCTCGGCGACCATGCGCTCCACGCGACGGAAGCGGCCCCGGAACTTGTCGTTGGCGGCCCGCAGGGCGGCCTCCGTCTCGATGCCGAGCCGGCGACCGACGTTGACGACGACGAACAGGAGGTCCCCGAATTCCTCGCGGCGATTCGCGGCATCCGGGGCCGTGGCGAGCTCGGCCAGCTCCTCGGTGACCTTCTCGAGCACCCCGGCCATGTCGGGCCAGTCGTAGCCGATCGCGGCGGCGCGCTCCTGCATCTCCTGGCTCGCGGCGAGCGCCGGCAGGGAACGGCTGATCCCGTCGAGGGCGCCGGCCGCGGCGCCTGGCGCGGTTGCGGTCGGCGCCCCTGCCCCCGGTTCGCCGTCGGGCTCGGCGCCGTCGCCCGCGTCGCCGGCTC
>JACQEH010000079.1 GCA_016200675.1 Chloroflexota bacterium
CTCCTCGGCTCGCGTCGCGGCGGCGGCTTCGCTCGCCACATGCGCCCGGCCGCAGCGCTGGAGTTCGCCCCCCAGCTCCGTCGCGAGGGGCTGCAGGCCGGGATCCTCTACCACGACGGCGTCGAGGACGACGCCCGGCTCACCCTGGCGGTCCTGCGGACCGCGCTCGGCCTGGGCGCCGTGGCGGCGACCCGCGTGCGCGCCGAGGCGACCATTCTCGAGGCCGGTCGAGCCATCGGCGTCAGGGCCCGGGACGCCGCGTCGGGAGCGGAGCTCGAGATCCGGGCCCGGCGGATCGTCGACGCCACGGGCGCCTGGGCCGGCCACCCCGAGGATCGCTTCGCTCCCGTGCCCGGGGCGGCGCGCGTGGTCCCGAGCCGGGGCGCCCACATCGTCATCCGCAAGGAGCGCATGCAGCTCCATGGCGGGATGACCCTCCGCATCCCCGGCCGGGTCGTCTTCATCATCCCGTGGCCCAACCACTGGATCATCGGGACGACGGACCACCAGGACGAGCGCCCACCCGACCATCCGACGGCCCTGGACGAGGACATCGACGAGCTGCTCGGCGTGGTGAACCACCGGATGACGCTGGACCTCTCCCGGGACGACATCCTGGGGACGTACGCTGGTCTCCGGCCGCTCGTCGGTGACGTCGGCGGTTCGACCGTCAAGGCGTCGCGGGAGCACAAGGTCACCACCGACCCGACCGGCATCGTCCGGATCGGGGGTGGCAAGTACACGACCTACCGGGTCATGGCCCGCGACACGATCGACGCCGTCCTCGGCGCGGCCGCGAAAGATCGCCCGTCGGGGACGGCCGAGCTCCCCGTCGTTGGGGCGGCACCCGCCGCCGACCTGGCCCTCCTGGCATCGAATGTCGAGCGCGAGACCGGCCTCGCCGCGGCTGTCTCGCGGCGACTCGTGGATCGCCACGGCACCGAGGCCGAGGCCGTGGTCGCGCTGGGGCGCGCGCAGGGGCTCCTGGGCGTCCTGCCCGGGACCGAGCATCTCGAGGCCGAGGTCGGCTGGGCCGCCACGACGGAGCTCGCCGCGTCCCTCGACGACGTCCTGAGCCGCCGCATGCGGCTGTCGCAGGAGCTGCCCGATCGGGGGGCGTCGATCGCGCCGCGGGTCGCCGAGATCCTGGCCACCGAGCTCGGCTGGGATGCCGCGCGCCAGGCGGCCGAGGTCGCCGCATACCTCGCGACCGCCCGCCGCGAATTCGGCATCCCGGGTCGCTGAAGCTCCGGCCGTGGCGGGCGATCGGCTGATCCTGGCCCTGGACCAGGGCACGACCTCGTCGCGAGCCATCGCCTTCGGCCGTGACGGGCTGCCCGTCGCGAGCGCCCAGGCGGTCTTCGAGCAGCGCTACCCGTCGCCGGGCCACGTGACCCACGATCCCGAGGCCATCTGGTCGAGCCAGCTCGAGGTCGCCCGGCAGGTCATCGCCGACGTTGGCGGACCGGGGCGGATCGCCGCCATCGGCATCGCCAACCAGCGCGAGACGACCGTCGTCTGGGACCGGGCCACGGGGTCGCCGGTCGCCGACGCCATCGTCTGGCAGAGCCGGATCACCGCGCCCGCCTGCGAGGCGCTGCAGGCCCGGGGACTCCAGCCGCTCTTCCGCGAGCGGACCGGACTGCCGATCGATGCCTACTTCTCGGGGCCCAAGATCGCCCACATCCTCGACGCCACGGTCGGTCTCCGGGCGCGCGCGGAGCGCGGCGAGCTCGCCTTCGGGACCGTCGATTCGTTCCTCGCCTGGCGGCTCACGGCCGGGCGGGTCCACGTCACCGACCTCTCGAACGCCAGCCGGACGCTGCTCTTCGACATCCATCGCCTGGCCTGGGATCCGGAGCTGCTGGACCTCGTCGGTGTGCCGCCCGCCGTCCTGCCCGCGGTCGTCCCGACCTCCGGCGTCATCGGTGAGACCGACCCCTCGATCTTCGGGCGGGCGATCCCGATCGCGGCCCTGGCCGGGGATCAGCAGGCCGCGACGTTCGGCCAGGTCTGCCTCGAGCCGGGGATGGCCAAGACGACCTACGGAACCGGCGCCTTCCTCCTCCTGAACACCGGACCGGCGCCCGTCACCTCCGGCCACCGGCTCCTCACCACGATCGGCTGGCAGCTCGAAGCCGGGGGTCCCGTCGCCTACGCCCTCGAGGGCTCGGTCTTCGTCGCCGGGGCCGCCGTCCAGTGGCTCCGCGAGGGGCTCCACGCCGGTGCCACGTCGGAGGAGACGGCGGCGCTCGCGGCGAGTGTGCCGGACAGCGGCGGCGTCATGGTCGTGCCGGCGTTCACCGGCCTGGGGGCGCCGTACTGGGACCCGGACGCGCGCGGCGCGATCCTCGGGATCACGCGTGGGACCGCGCTCGGGCACATCGCGAGGGCGACGCTCGAGGCGATCGCCCACCAGGTCGCCGACGTCGTCGAGGCGATGACCGCAGACACCGGGCAGCCGCTCCAGGCCCTCCGGGTCGATGGCGGTGCGGCCCGCAACGACGACCTCCTCCAGTTCCAGTCGGCGGCGGCGCTGGGCGGCGGCGGTGGAACGTGTCCGGGGCTGGACAGCCGACGCCTGAATGTGTCGGAAATCAGGGCTAGGCAGGCCCCCGGATTGCAGGTATGCTCCGCAACGCCCAAATGTCACGGCACGGTCCGTGACTGCATACGCGTAGACGACCACGAACCGGACTCCTCTCACGGCTGACGCGAGAACCCGATCTGGGCTCGCGGCGCCTACCGAGAGGAGTTCTTTCTTTGTACAGCGACAAGAATCTGACATGCGCGGATTGCGGACAGGAGTTTGTCTTCACCGCGTCTGAGCAGGACTTTTACGCGCAGCGTGGCTTCACCGAGCCGCGCCGCTGCCCGTCCTGTCGAGCCAGCCGCAAGGCAGCTCGCGGATCGAGCGGCGCGGGCTACGGCTCGGGCAGCGACAGCTACGGCTCGTCCTCCGGTGGCGGTTACTCCGCCGGCGGCAGCTACAGCGCCGGTGGGTACGGCGGTGGCGGCGGCGGCGGATACGGCGCAGGCCGTGACCGCGGCACCCGCGAGATGTTCACGGCCACCTGCTCCAACTGCGGCAACGAGGCGCGAGTCCCGTTCCGCCCGACCAGCGGCAAGCCGGTCTACTGCTCCGATTGTTTCCGGACGATGCGGGGCTGATACTCCTCTCGGCACGTGGGCTCACAGGGGGCCCGCGCGGTAGGTGAGTTCCAATGACGACCCGGGCGGTCAGCCAGCCCGGGTCGTTCGATTTCCCCGCGGTCGCGACAGGGGCGGAGGGCAGGCATGACCGACATCCGGCCCGGGTCGTTCGATTTCCCGGCGGTCGCGACAGGGGCGGAGGGCAGGCATGACCGACATCCAGCCAGCGGCGGGCGATCCACTCACGGCAGCGCTTGCTCGCGATGACGCCGCGTGGGCACGGAAGCACCTCGAGCGCGACGTCGTCGCCTGGCTCACGACCGTGGCCGCGGATGGCAGCGTCCAGTCGTCCCTCATCTCGTTCCTCTACGACGGCGCCGACCTGTTCTTCTACAGCCGGCCCGATACGCCGAAGGTGCGCAACATCGCGCACTCGGCGTCGGTGTCATTCCACCTCGAGGCGGATCCGTACGGCGATCACTGGCTGATCATCGAGGCAACGGCGGTGATCGACCCGACGATCGCGCCGCTCGACCTCCACGAGCGCTACCGGGCCAAGTACGCCGAGCCGCACGCGCACTGGGGCCTCGACTTCACCCAGACCGCCCTCGACTTCAGCCTCCCGATCAGGATCCGGCCGCGGCGCGTCCGCCTCGGCTGACCGGCCGTGGCGCGTCCGCCTCGGCTGACCGGCCGCCCGGGCCGCGGCGTCTCGCGCCGACCGGGGGCGCATGGGCTATGTTGCCGCTCGTGACCCCAGATCCGCGGCCTTCCCTTCGCCGCCTGACGCGCAACGTCGAGGCGCCCCAGCTGCTCGAGGGGTTCTTCGTCGCGGCCGTGGCGTCGTTCCTCTCCATCCGCGCCTTCCTGGCGGCGACCGGCTACCCGCGGATCGGGGCGAACGGTCTTCACATCGCCCACATGCTCTGGGGCGGCCTGCTGATGCTCCTCGCCCTGATGCTCCTGCTGTCCTTTCTCGACCGCTCCATCCAGCAGGCCGCCGCCGTCATCGCCGGTCTCGGCTTCGGGACGTTCATCGACGAGATCGGCAAGTTCGTGACCGCCGACAACAACTACTTCTACCGGCCCGCGGTGTCGCTCGCCTACGGGCTCCTCGTCGTCACCTTCCTCGTCGCACGGGCGTTCGTCGGCCAGCGTCGGACGACCGGGCACGAGGCCCTCGCCAATGCCCTGAACATGCTCGCGGCCGCGCCCGACGGTCCGCTCGAGCCCGAGGACCGGGCGAGGATCGCGCGCCTCCTGGACCTCGTCGAGCCGGGCTCGAAGCGCGCCGAGCTTGCCCGACGGTATCTCGCCGAGATCCCCGGCGAGGCGGAGCGCCTGAGCGTCTTCGAACGGATCGGCCGTCGCGTCGCAGCGGCCTACGAGGACGTCATGTCGAAGCCGTGGGCGATCCGGGCCTTGACCGCCGCCGTCCTTGCCTATGCCGCGCTCGCGGTGGTCGGCGCCGTGGCCGTCGCGATGTCCGTGCCCGGCGACGACGCCAACGAGACGATCGCGACCGCGAGGGTCGCCCAGGTCGGCTCGACCATCGCCGGGGCAGTCCTCGTCGCCCGCGGCGTCACGCTCCTGCCCAGCTCGAGGTTCGACGCCTACCAGTGGTTCATGCGCGGCTTCCTGGTCTGGATCCTCGTCACCCAGGTCTTCATCTTCTACAGCTCCCAGCTTGCCGGCCTCGCCGGCCTGGGCCTTGACCTCGTGGCGTATGCGGCCCTTCGCCTGGCCGTGATCCGCGAACAGACCACCGGCCGGGATCGGCCGCGGGTCGCGGTGGGCCGCCCGTGACAGCAACCCAAGCGAGGCCAGCGCGGTGGGTCGTGTAGTTCCCCGAGGCATGATTCTCGCGACGACTGAGCACGTCACCTCGCTCCCGCTGACGTCCCGGGGGCTGTGACGAGCGTGCTCGAGGCGCAGGTTAGTCCTCGGTGGCATCAGGCCCCAGTCGGCTGCCCAGCGTCGGATCGGGCGACATACGCCGACACGATGACCATCGGAAAGCAATCCGGCACGCCGGGCGAGACCCAGCCCCCGATGCCGCTGGCTCCCCCCGGTGCGGAGTGGTACGGTCGCGCCATGACGACATCCCTCATGAAGGACGCGTTCGGGCACCATGTCTGGGCGACCGTCGTCCTGATCGACGCCTGCGCCACGCTGACGCCCGAGCAGCTCGCCACGAGCGTCCCCGGTACCTACGGCACGATCATCGACACGCTGCGCCACACGGTGGGGGCCGACTGCTCCTATCTCTTCGCCCTCACGGGCGGACGGATCGCGACCATCCAGGAGGCCGGGATGGACCTCGCCGGCCTGCGGGCGGCGATGGTCGCGAACGGGCCAGCCTGGGATGCCCTGCTGGTCACGGATCCGGACCCCGAGGCGATCGTGGTCCGGCACCGGGACGACGGCTCCGAGTCCGGGGCGCCGGCCGGCATCCGCCTTGCCCAGGCGCTCCACCACGGCACCGACCACCGCAGCCAGATCTGCACGGCCCTGACCAGCCTGGGGATCGAGCCGCCCTCGATCGACGTATGGGATTTCGCCTGGAAGGACGGTCGCCTCACCGAGACTGCGCCCACCGCGTGACCGTCGATCCCGGCCGATCGCGAGAAGGGGCCGTCGAACCGATGACCACGGCGGACACCTCGGGCGTCGATGCCTACCTCGAGAGGATTCCGGTAGCCCCGCGAGCGGCGCTCGAGGAGCTTCGCGGCATCATCAGGACCGCCGCACCGGACGCTGTCGAGACGATCGCCTACGACATGCCCGCCTACCGGCTCGATGGCAGCCTCCTGATCTCGTTCGCCGCCTACCGTCGGCATTGCAGCCTCTTCCCCGCGAGCCAGGCGGTGGTCGACGCCTGTGGCGGGGAGCTCCAGCCGTACATCTCCGGCAAGGCCACCATCCAGTTCACGGCGGCGCGACCCCTGCCGGCCGCTCTCACGCGGAAGATCGTCGAGATCCGCGTCGCCGAGCTCCGCGCTCGCGGTACCGGCTGACGGCGCGATCCCGGAGCGGGCTCGACCCTAGACGGGGCTGCCGGGCCCCCGGCCGCCCAGGAGCCCCAGGTCGAACTTCCGCTCCTTGCCGTGGAGGAGCCGCTCGATGTTGTCGGCATGCGCGAGCCAGATGAGCACGGGGCCGACGGCCGCCCAGACCAGGTAGGCGGGAGGCACGGCCCCCGAGGCGACCGCCCAGATCAGGAGCATGGCGGGGAACATCGCCGCAGACCCGAGGAGCGACCCGAGCGACACATAGCGGGTCACGAGGATGGCCAGGACGAAGACCGGTGCCGCGAGGACCACCGCGACGGGCTGGATGACCAGCATCGTGCCCACGCCCGTCCCGACGCCCCGGCCGCCGCCGAAGCCGAGGAAGATCGACCTCGAGCTGCCGACCACCGCGGCGAACGCGCAGGCCACCTCGACCACGGAATCACCGCCCGTCACGACGCGGGCGAGGAGGACCGGCAGGGCGCCCTTGGCGAGGTCGCCGGTCACCACGACGGCGGCCCACTTGCGGCCAAGGGCGCGGAGGGCGTTCGTGCCACCGGTTCGTCCCGAGCCGACGGTCCGCGGGTCCGGTCCGCCGGTGAGGCGAGCCACGAGGACCCCGAAGGGGATGGAGCCGGCGAGGTAGGCCAGGACCACCAGCAGCACGCGCAGGACGATCGCGTCCACGGCTTCCCTTCCGCTGGGCGGGCCCTGCTGGCCCCGAGACGGCCCGGCTGGGGGCGAGTCTAGCACCGCCTCCGGGGCGGTCGGTTGCGCCCTTCGGGACGGCCCGCGTACCATCCGGCTCGATGACCCACCCGTCCCGTCGGACCGTCCGCGCCTGCGCTTCGGCCGCGGCCGCGGGCAGTGCGCACAGCACTATCCCGGGCGCCTGAGCATGGCCGTCGGCTCGTCCAACGACTTCGACCTGATCGTGCTCGGGGCCGGCACGGGCGGCTACACCGCCGCGTTCCGGGCAGCCCAGCTGGGACTCAAGGTCGCCCTCGTCGACGAGGACAAGATCGGCGGCACCTGCCTCCACCGCGGCTGCATCCCGACCAAGGCCCTCCTCGAATCGGCCGCCTTCACGGAACGCATCCGGCATGCCAAGGACTTCGGCATCGACGTGACCGGTGATCCGGTCGTCGACTACGCCCGCATGGCCGCCCGACGGGATCAGGTCGTGAAGCGGATGTGGACGGGCCTCAAGACCCTCATCGACAAGAACAAGGTGGCCTGGATCCAGGGCCGCGGC
>JACQEH010000065.1 GCA_016200675.1 Chloroflexota bacterium
AAAGAGATGGAGCTCAAGCTGACAAACGTTGCGCGCGCCAGCCTTGGCGAACTCGGCCATCTGGCCGGGACCGGGGAGGCCGGCCAGGTCGGGCAGGACGCCCGAGCCGACGCCGGCCGCGAGGACGGTGTTGATGTCCCGGGTGCCCGTGTACTTGACGGTGTTGCCGGTCTGCGTCTCCCACGGCTTGACCATGGCCAGGAAGGCCTTCTGCTCGTCACCGGCCCAGGTGCCGATGACGGTCACGGTCTTGCCGCTCGAGGTCGTGCTCGAGCCGCACGCTGCGGCCGTCAGGACCGCCACGGCCCCCAGGACCGTCAAGCGGCGCCGCCCCGTTGCTGCCTGGTGCATCTACGCGACTCCTTTCCAGGGCCGGAAGCCCGACCCACTCCTCCATTCCTTCCGGTACTCAGCCGGTCGGGTTCCCACGTTCAGCGCCCCGCGGGGCGGTCGACGAGCGGATCACGATCTCGGTGGCCAGCAGGCTCCGTCGCGGGACATCTCGGCCCCCGATGAGGTCGAGGAGCGCCCGGCCGGCGGCCAGCCCGAGCTCGGTGGCGGGCAGGTGGATGGTGGTCAGCGGCGGGTCGAAGTAGGCGGCCAGCGGGATGTCGTCGAAGCCGACCACCGAGACGTCCTCGGGCACGCGCAGGCCCGCCTCGCGAAGGGCGCCGATCGCCCCGAGGGCGACGACGTCGCTGGCGACGAAGATCGCCTCGGGCACGCCCCTGGCGAGGATCGCGGCCATCGCGCGGTGCCCGCTCGAGGCGTCATAGCCGCCTTCCTCGAGGAGAGCCGGATCGGCCTCGAGACCAGCGGCCGCCAGCGCCGCCCGGTACCCGGCCACGCGATCGGCCGCGGCCGTGTAGGTCATCGGGGCGTTCGTGATGCAGGCGATCCGTCGATGACCGAGCCTGATGAGGTGCTCGACGGCCGTCCGTGCGCCGGCCACGTTGTCGATGTCGACGCTGGGAGCCGTCGTGCCCGGGAGGCTTCCCTGGATGACGATCGGGAACCCGTCGTCGACGAGGTCCGACAGCTCGGGGTCGTCGAAGAGGGGGCCGGACACCACCGCGCCGTCGGCTCGCTGCGATCGGACGAGGTCACCGTAGGTCGCGTCGCCCGGCGTCAGGGGCTCGACGAGGACCCGATAGTGGGCCGACCTGGCCGCTCCGGCAAGTCCCCGCAACGTCTCGGCCAGGAGCGCATCCCCGGCCACCTGCTCGGCCGTCTGGCGAAGGACCAGGGCGAGTGTGTGGCTCCGCCCGCCGGCAAGCCCTCGTGCGGAGTGGTGGGGGTGATAGTCGAGGTCCCGGGCCGCGTCGAGCACTCGCTGGCGGGTCGCATCCGGGATCGACTCCCCGCGATCGTTGAGGACGAGGGAAACCGTGGTGCGGGACACGCCGGCCCGCGCGGCCACGTCTGAACTCGTCGGCCGCGGGCGCAACTTCGACAATCAGCTGTCCTCGACGTAGACCAGGAAGGGGCTTGACCGGTGGGCTCGCCTGCCGCAACACTAACTCGCGTCAGTAACGCGCATTACTAGCGCGTCGGCGGCCAGTCGTCAAGTCTCCGCCGGTACCATTCGGGCCTCAGCCGCCCTGGCAAGGGTCCGGCCCTCGAGCGTCCAAACCTGAAGTGACGGTCAGTTGAAGCAGACAGCCTCGATCGAACCCGGCATCGCGCCGTTCGGCTACGGCGACGAGTGGTGGCGCCACGGCGTCGTCTACCAGGTCTATCCCCGCAGCTTCGCCGACAGCGACGGCGACGGCATCGGAGACCTGCCCGGGCTGATCGACCACCTCGACTACCTCGGAGACGGCGAGGGCGGCCTCGGCATCGACGCCATCTGGCTGTCGCCCATCTACCCGTCGCCCGGGCTTGATGCCGGCTACGACGTGGCGGACCATGCCGCCGTCGACCCCACGTTCGGAACGGAGGCCGACTTCGACCGGCTCGTCGCGGAGGCCCATCGGCGGGGCATCCGGGTGCTCCTGGACCTCGTCCTCAACCACACGAGCGACCGCCATGCCTGGTTCGAGGCCTCGCGGGCAGACCGGCGCGGCCCGTACGCTGACTGGTACATCTGGCGGGATCCTGCAGGCACCGGGGCGGACGGCCGGCCGCTCGAGCCCAACAACTGGCTGTCCTTCTTCGGCGGGTCGGCCTGGACGTTCGAGCCGCGGCGCGGGCAGTTCTACCTCCACACATTCCTCGCCGAGCAGCCCGACCTGAACTGGCGCGAGCCGGAGGTCGAGGCGGCCCAGCTCCGGATGATCGATGGCTGGCTCGATCGCGGCGTGGACGGCTTCCGCCTCGATGTCTTCAACCTCTTCATCAAGGACGCGGCCCTCCGCTCGAATCCCGCCCGTCCCTCGGGGGCCTCGCCGTGGGATCGCCAGGAGCACGTCCACGACAAGGACCAGCCCGGCCTCCATGACGTCCTCGCCCGGATCCGCCTGCACGTGGATGCCCGCGGTGTCCGGATGACCGTGGGCGAGCTCTTCGACGGCCGTCCGGCCCTGGCCGCCTCGTACACCGAGGACCGCCACCTCACCTTCGATTTCCAGCTCCTCGAGCAGCCGTGGTCCGCGGCGGCCTTTGCCGCCGCGATCCGGGAGCGTGAAGCGGCCTTCGGGTCCGATCGCTGGCCGACGGTCGTGCTTTCGAATCACGATCGCTCCCGGCCGGCGACCCGGCTCGCCGCGGGTCGCGATCCGGACGCGATCGCGCGGGCTGCGGGCTTCGTGCTCCTGACACAGCGCGGAACGCCGTTCCTCTATTACGGCGAGGAGCTCGGACTGCGCGACGTGAGCGTGCCGCCAGAGGAGATCCAGGACCCACCGGCGCGCCTGGCAGGTGCCGAGTTCCCGTGGTGGAACCGCGATGAGTGCCGCGCGCCGATGCCCTGGTCGGCCGGGCCTGGCGCGGGATTCACGACGGGCCGTCCGTGGATGCGCCTGGCTCCCGACATGGCGACCCGCAACGTTGTCCAGGAAGCGGCGGACCCCGACTCGATCCTCAACGCGTTCCGCCGGCTGCTCCGCCTTCGCCGAGAGGTGCCGGCGCTCCACGGGGGTG
>JACQEH010000039.1 GCA_016200675.1 Chloroflexota bacterium
CGGCGGCGCCGGCGGTGGCGTGGACGAGCCCGGCGGCGTCGATGAGGGCCGCCGACTGGACCATGGCGGATGGCCGTCCGAGGAGCGCGGCGAGCGCATTCGCGGCGGCCCTGGTGGCGTCCGAGCCGGGCTTGGCTCCGAGCGCCGCCGAAACGGCCGGGTCGGCGGCGGCATCCGCGATCGCTCCGCCGATGCCGGTCAGCTCGCGCTGGATCTCCGCGGCGACGTGCTGGCTCTGGGCGGCCAGCCGCTCCCGCTGCAGGACGCGCGGATCGTCGACGACGGTCCGGATGATCGGGGCGATCGCAGCCAACGGCACGAGTGCCACGGCGACCAGCGTCAGGACCAGGCGGAGCTTGACCAGGCGCAGGCTGTGGCGCCCGTCCGACGTCTCCGTGGCGGGAATCTGGCCGTCGGGTCTCGGATCTTGCATCGGTCCTCGGGGGGCGGAAAGGACCGGATTGGTATCGCAGGAAGTGGTGCCTGCCCGCAGCCACCCGAACGTCCCGATCCGACCCCGGACCGTTGGCGCAGCGCCGGAATCAGATCCGGATCGTCTCTCCCGGCTCCGGGGCGTGGACTTCGACGTCGGTCCGGCCCCGTTCCACGAGGGCGGTCCGCAGGCGGTCCGGAGTCCCGGCAAGGATCGGGAACGTGCCGTAGTGGATCGGGACCACGTGCCGGACGCCGAGGTACTCCGCCGCGATGGCTGCGGCCTCGGGGTCCATCGTGAAGTGCCCGCCGATCGGCAGGCAGGCGATGTCCGGATGCCACAGCTCACCGATCAGGCGCATGTCGCCGAAGAGGGCGGTGTCGCCGGCGTGATAGACGCGCGTCCCGTCCTCGAGCGTGACCACGAAGCCGGCCGGCTCCCCGAGGTAGAGGGTCGTCTCGCCACCGGCGTTCCACTCGCCGCCCGAGTGGTCGGCCGAGGTCATCGTCACCTTGAGCCCGGCGGCGTCGACGGTGCCGCCCTTGTTCATCCCGATGACCTCGTCCTTGCCCGCGTAGTTGCGGGAGAGCCACAGCGACAGCTCGTGGATCGCCGGCCAGGCCGGCCGCGTCCGGGATCCGATCTGGAGCGCGTTGCCGAGGTGGTCGGCGTGGCCGTGCGTCACGAGGAGGAGGTCGCAGCGATCGACCGCCTCGGGCGCCTTCGGGCTTCGCGGGTTGCCGAACCAGGGGTCGAAGAGGATCGTCCTGCCGCCCGGGCTGACGACCTCCACGCATGCATGCCCGTACCAGGTGATGGCCGTCTCGCCGTCGCGTCGCATGGCGTACCTCCGCCGGGATCGTACACTCGGATCGTGCCCGCCGAGCGCATTGCCGAGAACCTGGCCTTCATCAACTGGACGGTCCTGACGAGCCTCGCCGTGGGGTCCTTCGGAGCGGTGGTCCTGGGGCGCCTGCGCACCGGTGCGACCCGCGGCTACCTCGGCTTCACGGCCTTCTGCGCCGTCCTCCTGACCGTCCTGGCGATCCTCTCCGATGGCGCCTTGCCGGGAGCGTTGAGCGGCACGCCCGTGGCCGTCGATCCGGCCTGGGAGGTGCCCCGTCGGGCAGCCCTGTGGGCCCTCGCGATCCTGGCGGCCGCCTACGTCGTCGCCCTCGCCCGGAACCGCCGGGCGCCGGCCATCGGGCTGGCCGGGGTCCTGGCCGGCGGGCTGGCCCTCGGGGCGGGTGCCCTTTCCTGGGGCGCGAGCCCCCTCGGCGCCGTCGGCCTCTTCGTCCAGCTCGCGCTCCTGTCCGGGGCGACCGGCGGCGTCTTCGCGGCCATGGTCCTCGGCCACTGGTATCTGGTGACGCCCAAGCTCGGCGAAGCGCCGCTCGTGCTCTTCGCCCGGATCCTTGCCTGGATCGTGGCCGCCCAGCTGGTGGCGTTCGTGGTCTGGAGCGTGATCGGCGCCGGGCCGGCGGCGGTCGGGGCGCTGGGTGCCCTCGGCGGGTCGTGGGCGCTCTTCGTCTGGCTCCGCCTCGTCGTCGGCATCGTCTTCCCGCTGGCGGTGAGCTGGGCGGCGATCCAGACGGCCCGGACGCGATCCATGGAGTCGGCGACCGGCCTCCTCTACATCAACGTCGGCACGATCGCGGCCGGCACGATCCTCGCCGCCGGCCTCTACTTCGGGGCCGGCCTGCTCGTCTAGGAGGCTGCATGCGTTCCGACGGTTCCTGGATGCCCACCCAGCGCGACTACGAGTGGATCGAGTCCCTTGCCCGGCCCCTCCACCCGGCTCTCGCGGCACTCGAGGCCGCGGCCGCCCCCGGCCATGTGCCGATCCTGGATCGCGACGCGGGCCGGGTCCTGGCGGCCCTGGCCTCGGACCGCAGGCGCATCTGCGAGGTCGGGACGGCCATCGGCTACTCGACGCTCTGGCTGGCCCTCGGCCAACCGGCCGACGGGCGCATCGTGACGATCGACCCCGACGCATCGCGGACCTCGATAGCCCGCGAGCACTGGCGGTCGGCGGGCATCGCCGACGAGCGCATCACGGTCGTGAGTGCGCCCGCCCTCGACGCGTTCACGGCCGGCGACCCGGCCCTCGCCGGACCGTTCGACCTTGTCTTCATCGACGCCCTCAAGGACGAGTACGCGGCCTATCTCGAGGCCCTCATGCCCCGCCTGGCGCCGGCTGCCCTCGTGACGGCCGACAACGTCCTCTGGAGCGGCCGCACGTCAGGGGCAAGAGATGCCAGGGCCGGCGACGGCACCGACGCCCTCCGCTCGTTCTGCGCCCGGGTCCTGGCCGACCCACGGTTCACGGGCACCATCCTGCCGGTCGGCGACGGGCTGCTCGTGGCGTCCTGGCGCCCCTGACGATGCGAGTCCGGGTCCGCCTCTTCGCCCTCCAGCGCGAGCTCGCCGGCACGCGCGAACTGACCCTGGAGCTGCCGGCGCCGGCCACGATCGCCGACGCCTGGGCGGCCCTGGTGGCCGCCCACCCGGTCCTCGCACCCGGCGGGACCTCGGTCCGCTTCGCCCGCAACGGCGCCTACGCGCCGGCGACCGACGCCCTCCTCGATGGCGACGAGGTGGCGATGATCCCGCCGGTCAGCGGCGGCTCCGAAAACGGCCGCCTGCGGATCCTGGAGCTCCGGGCCGAAGCCCTCGCCCCGGACATCCTCGGCGAGCTCGCCGTTCGCCTGGCAACGCCGGACGATGGCGCGGTGGTCGGGTTCCTGGGCATCACCCGGGGCTCGCCCGGGACGCCGGCTCCCGGCCAGGAGGCCGAGGCGGCCCGCCATGCCGGTCGGAGCGTCGAGGCCCTCGAGTACGAGGCCCTGGAGCCGCTCGCCCTCCGGGTCTTTGCCGAGATCGCCGACGAGGTCGCGGCACGCTTCGGCGTCCGGCGCCTGGCGATCGTCCATCGGACCGGAGAGGTGCCGCTCGGCGAGGCGTCCGTGGCCATCGTGGCCTGCTCGGCCCATCGGGCGGCGGCCTTCGAGGCAGCCTCGTATGCGATCGACGAGACGAAGGCCCGGGCGCCCATCTGGAAGGCCGAGCGGTTCGAGGACGGCCACGTCTGGATGGGCGCGCCCGCGCGCGACGGGCCACGCCCCGGGTCCTGAGCGAAGGTACGCCTCCGGTCCTGAGCGCGGCCGCACGCGGGGCGCCTATGCTCTCGGGGATGGCGCCGTCGCTGGACACCGGGGAGTTGGCCGCGGAGCGAGCGCAGCTGCGGGCCCGCGCCCGGGCCCTTGGAGGAGCCCTGGCCGAGACGGCCCGCGGCGCCACGACGCTCGGCCGAGAACGGGCGATCCTCCGCCTCATCGGCGTCGGCGGCATCGATCGCGAGGGCCGGCCGCTGGCGGCCGAGGTCGTCGACCGCTACGTGAGCGGCCGGCAGGACCGCCTGGCGACCGGAGTCGGGCTGGCGTTCGCGGTGGCCCTCCTCGAGTACGACAGCACGCCCCAGTCGCTCGCCCTCGACGTGGCCGCGGGCGCGGTCGACCTGGCCCTCGAGGCCGAGCTCCTCGACTCGGCGCCCCGTCGATCCGCCGCGGCGGAACATCTCGGCCGCCTCATCGCCGGCGCCGTCGCCCGCATCGACGCCAACCGGGTCGCCCGGCGGGAGTTGATGGAGGTCCTGGGCGATCGACAGCCGCCCTGGATCGGGACCACGCTCCACGAGCCCGCCAGCGATGCCGCGGAGGGCGAGATCGCGGCCCTCGTCCACGCCGGCCTGGATCTCCTCCGCGTGGAGGTGCCTGCCGGGCGCGAGCTGGCCATCCGCCTCGGCGAGCTGGGCCACGAGGTCGGCTGGCGGCCCCGGACCGACGACGTCGACGAGGAGCCGGCTCCGGCCGGCAGCCAGCGCGGCCTCGCCCGGCTTCGGACCGCCCTCGATCGGGCCGCGGCCGAGCGCGGCGCCTACGTCCGCCTGGCGATCGCGCCGACGGCGCTCGCCGCACCCGAGGGTGCCATCGTGGCGGCCTTCGAACGGGCCGATCTCCTGGACCTCGATCCGATGGCCGAGATCGTCGTCACCGGCGTCGATCCCGAGCGGGCCCTCGCCGACTACGGCTTCGCCGTCCGCGTGGTCCGCCGCGCCGGCGCCGTCATCCACCTCGGCGCCGGACCACTCGTGGTGGCGCCCGACCTCGACGCCGGGATCAACGCCGATCCGGCCACGCGATCCGGTCGCGCGCTCGGCCTCCAGCTCGTGGCCGCGGAGATGGCCGTCGCCTCCGGGCTGTCCGCCGAGCGCATCGTCGTGGGCGCCCTGCCGTCATGGCTGACGGGTGAGCCGGAGGCGGCCGCCCGCGCCGCGGCCGAGGTGGCCCTCCGGCGGGCACTCCTTCCGGAGCACCCCCTGGCGTTCGTCGAGCCGGCCGGTGCCGAGCCGCCGAATCGGTGGGCAGCCATCGTGGCGGCGGTCATGCCCGGGTCCGGCGTGGCCGTCTCGATCCGGCGGGCGCAGCCCGGATCAGGCGATGCCAGCGGCATGTTCTCCGCTGCCCGGGCGGTCGCGGACGTGGCCCGCGAGCTGGAGGCGGCCGTGGCGCCGCAGCTCCTCACGGGCATCGGCCGCGAGCACGCCGAGCGGGCGATCGCGGCGGCGGCGGCGACCCTCGCCACGATCGAGCGCGACGGCTGGCCGGCTCTCACCGGGGCCACGGCCGCCCGCGGCGGCTGGGGTCGCCTGGGCGGGGATGCCGTGACCGCGACGGGCGACGCGACAGATCCCGTGGAGCGCGCCCTGGCC
>JACQEH010000066.1 GCA_016200675.1 Chloroflexota bacterium
CGGCGGTGCGGACGCGCTTGAGGCCCGACGGTGAGCGGGCGCCCGTCCATTTCCGGGGAGTCCTGGCCAAGGTGCGAAACCTCTCGTTGCGGAGTCTGTGTGGGCATGCGCGGGCGCAGGGCACCGGGCGCGGAGGCGGATCGTACCAGAGCGCGGCGATCTCGACCATGACCAGCTCTCGACCATGACCGGCGGTTGCGACGACCCTCGGCCTCGCGTCGGAGCTGGCGCGACAGCCATCGGCCGGGCCCTGTCAGACTTCCGCCGATGATCGCGATCCTCGGAGGCCTCGGCGCGGCGGTGTCGTGGGCCATCGGCACGCTCTGCTCGTCGCGCTCGAGCCGGATGATCGGGCCGGCGTCCGTCCTCGCCTGGGTCATGATCATCGGGTTCCTCGTCAGCATCC
Organism: Chloroflexota bacterium; assembly: GCA_016200675.1. Lineage (GTDB taxonomy): Bacteria > Chloroflexota > Limnocylindria > Limnocylindrales > CSP1-4 > UBA5189. The sequence continues at coordinate 407 of JACQEH010000066.1, forward strand.
CCTCGTCCGTGGTGTCCCTGCAGGAGGGCCGCACCGTCTCGGCGGCGCAGGTTGCCGGCATGCTGGTGAACGGGGTCTCGTACACCGCCGGCCTCCTCCTCGCCTATCGGGCGCTCGTCATCGGTCGCGTTTCCATCGTCACCCCGATCGTTTCGACGGAGGGCGCCGGGGCGGCGCTCGGATCCGTGGTCCTGGGCGAGGCGCTCGGCATCCCGACCGCGATCGTCCTGGCGGTCATCGCGATCGGCGTGGTCCTGGCCTCGATCGACCGCCGGGCCGACGAGGCAGTCGCCGGCCCCGGGACGGATCCGGACGATCCCGAGGGCGTCGTGCCGGTCTGGACCGGTCCGGAGCCCGCCGCCCGGCCTGCCCACCATCGCGAGGACCCGGCGGCGACGCGTCGAAGCGTCCTTCTCGCGATCAGCGCCGCGGTCGCCTTCTCGATCGGCCTGATCAGCAGCGCGCACCTCGGCGACACGCCCATCAGCTGGATCCTCCTCAGCTCGCGCGGGGCGGGTTTGGTCCTGATCGCGATCCCGCTCGTCGCCCGCAGGCGCCTCCGGCTCTCGCGCCGGGCCGTCCCCCTGGTCCTCGTGTCCGGCGTGCTCGAGGTGGTGGGCAGCGCGGTCTACGTCACCGGCGCGCACGTGAGCGCGGCGACGGCGGCCGTGCTCGGATCGCAGTTCGCGGCGATCGCCGCCGTCTCGGCCTTCATCTTCTTCGGCGAACGCCTGGCAAGGATCCAGGTCGTGGGCGTGTCCGTGGTCGCCATCGGCGTCGCGGCCCTGGCCATCGTCCGCGGCTGAGGCGGTCGGGAAGCTCCGATCGGGGAAGACCCGGTCCGAATCTCGCGGGCCGCTGGCGGTCGATCAGCCGGCCGCGACCCGCCGCCAGCCATCCGGGCCATGGGCCTGGAGCTCGCCCAGGGCGATGTCGAACCAGGCGCCGGAGATGCCGAGGCGTCCGTCCGCCTCGCGCGACCGGATCCAGGGGAACGTCCGCAGGTTCGCCAGCGATCGCTCCACGGAGGCGCGCTCGAGGGCCAGCTGGAGCGCGGCCCGGTCGTCGCCGGTGACGGCCCGCGCGGCGGGCACGAGGTCCCGGATCCCGGCCACCCAGGTCCCGATGAAGTCCGTCGCGGACAGCGGGGCCTCCTCGGCGTGGGCGGCGGCGATCCCGCCGCACCGCCCGTGGCCAAGGACCACGATGGAGGAGACACCGAGGGCCAGGACGCCGTATTCGAGGGCCGCCGACGCCGCGTGCGCGGCAGAGTCGGGGGCGTACGGGGGCACGAGCGCGGCGACGTTTCGGACGACGAACAGCTCGCCGGGTCCGGCATCGAAGATCGTCTCCGGGGCGGACCGCGAGTCGGAACAGGCGACGACCATCGTCGCGGGGCGCTGGGCGCCGGATCCGAGCTCGCGATAGCGCTGGCGCTCGTCGGCGTAGCGCCCCTCGCGGAAGCGTTGATAGCCCGCCGCGAGGGCGTCCGGGACGTGGTGCTGGGACGCGGCCATGCCCGGATCGTAGCAATGCCCCGCCTCGGGCGCGATCGGTGGCGAACTGCCACCTGTCGATGTCCGCGTGGCGCAGGGCGGAGCTGTTCTGCGGCAGCTCGTTGACCTTCAACGGACCGCCATGCGCTCCATCGAGTGCCTGGGCCGGCAGGCCCGCTACACTCCGGCCCCGTGACCATCCCCCAGGAGCGCCTCCGCAACTTCTCGATCATCGCCCACATCGATCACGGCAAGTCCACGCTCGCGGACCGGCTCCTCGAGACGACCCACACGATCGATCCCCGGCAGATGACGAGCCAGGTCCTCGATTCGATGGACCTCGAGCGGGAGAAGGGGATCACCATCAAGGCCCGGGCCGTCCGCCTCGAGTACACGGCGGACGACGGCCTGGTCTACGGCCTCAACCTCATCGACACGCCCGGCCACGTCGACTTCAGCTACGAGGTCAGCCGCAGCCTCCAGGCCTGCGAGTGCGCGATCCTCGTGGTCGACGCGGCCCAGGGCATCGAGGCCCAGACCTTGGCCAACGTCCACCTCGCCATGCGCGAGGGCCTGACGATCATCCCCGTCCTCAACAAGATCGACCTGCCGTCGGCCCAGCCGGAGGTCGTGATGGAGGAGCTCGAGAGCATCCTGGCGATCCCCCGGGAGGAGGTGATCCTGGCCTCGGCCAAGGAGGGCACCGGGATCCTCGAGATCCTCGAGGCGATCGTGGCCCGGGTGCCGCCGCCCAAGGGCGACCCGACGAAGCCCCTCCAGGCCCTCGTCTTCGACTCCCACTACGACCCCTACAAGGGCGTCATCGTCTACGTCCGCCTGGCGGCCGGGACGATCCACGATCACGACCGGATCCGGCTCATGGCCTCGGGCGCCGAGGCCGACCTCCTGGAGCTCGGCTACTTCCGGCCGGCTCTCGTACCGGTTGGGACCATGCATGCCGGCGACGTCGGCTACGTGGCAACCGGCCTCAAGAACGTCCGCGAGGCCCAGGTCGGCGACACGATCACGACCGTGGCGGCACCCGCCGCGCAACCCCTGCCGGGCTACCAGGAGGCCAAGAGCCTCGTCTTCGCCGGCATGTACCCGGTCAGCGGCGAGGACTACCCGCTCCTGCGCGACGCCATCGAGAAGCTCCACCTCAACGATGCCTCGTTCACCTACGAGCCAGAGAGCTCCGTCGCCCTCGGGTTCGGCTTCCGCTGCGGCTTCCTCGGCCTCCTCCACATGGAGATCGTCCAGGAGCGGCTGGAGCGTGAGTTCAGCCTCGACCTCATCGCGTCGGCCCCGTCGGTCGAGTACCAGGTCCTCCTGACCCACGGCCGGGGCACGGTCGAGGTCGACAACCCGGCCCACCTGCCGGCGGTTTCCGAGATCGAGGAGATCCGCGAGCCGTGGGTCCGCCTCAGCGTGGTGACGCCGTCGAGCTACATCGGACCGCTCATGGAGCTGTCCACGAACCGCCGGGGCGCGTTCGTCGACCTCGAATACATCGATCCTGTCCGGGTCCTCATGCGCTTCGAGCTGCCCCTGGCCGAGCTCATCGTGGACTACTACGACCAGCTCAAGACGCGGACGGCGGGCTACGCCTCGATGGACTACGAGGAGATCGGCTACCGGGCGGCTCAGCTGGTCAAGCTCGACGTCCTCGTCGCCGGCGAGCCCGTGGATGCCCTGTCGATGATCGTCCACCGCGACAAGTCGGTCGCCATTGGGCGGACCCTCGCCGAGCGGCTCAAGCAGCTGATCCCGCGCCAGATGTTCGAGGTCCCGATCCAGGCCTCGATCGGGGCCAATGTCGTGGCCCGCGAGACCGTCCGGGCGATGCGCAAGAACGTCCTCGCCAAGTGCTACGGTGGCGACATCACGCGGAAGCGGAAGCTGCTCGAGAAGCAGAAGGAAGGGAAGCGCCGGATGAAGCGCGTGGGATCCGTGGAGATCCCCCAGGAGGCCTTCCTCGCGATGCTCCGGACGGACGGGTCCTAGGGTGATCGACGACGTCCGCGCGCTCGTGGCCCTCGGGCTGACCCTGCTCCTGGTCATGCTCCGGATCGAGGCCGACCGCTTCGGGGCCGCCGAGTACGACGAGCCGGTGAGCGGCCAGATCCCGTCACGCCTTCGACGCCTCGCCTGGTATGCCATCGGCCTTGGCGGCGTCCTCGCCATCCTCATCGTCCACCCCGCCCCGGCGAGGGATCTCTACCTCAGCACGGGCGACAACGGCGTCCTGCTCGGCTTCGTCCTGGCCGTGATCGGCGGCGGCCTGGCCATCCTCATGGCCTGGCTCCGCTATCGGTACCTCCGCCTGCCTGACCTCTCGCAATACCCCGGAGCCCTGGTGAACGAGGTGGTCACGGCCGTCCTCGACGAGATCGTCTTCCGCGGCGCGTTCCTCGGCTTCCTCATCGTCGGGGGCGTCGATCCGACCCTGGCCGTGCTCGCGGAGACGGCGACGTACTCCCTGGCCACGCGCCTCGGCGCCCCGGGCCGCAACCGCTCGATGTTCCTGCTCTCGCTCGTCATCGGCCTCGTCGGCGGCTGGGCGACCCTCGTGACCGGCGGTATCGCGGCGGCCATCCTCGGCCATGGCGTGACCCGCGTGGCGATCTTCCTGGCCACGGGCCACGCCGGGCAGCCCGCTCCGGCGGGGACCGAGATCGAGGAGGTCGAGCGGAAGCGACGGGCGCCGGAGGGCTGGCGGGTCGTGGCGGGCCGTGATCCGTCGCGGGAGCGCTAGAGCGATCGTTCGCAGTTCGGCGACACCGGCGCCATCCGGGCCGGCCGGTCCCGCTGACCGTCCAGCGGCCGCTGAGCCCTTCGGAGAACCGGCCTCGGCCCCGCCGCGGTCCCTCTACATCCACGTCCCGTTCTGCGTCTCGATCTGTCCGTATTGCGACTTCGTCGTGGTCGCCGGGGCGGCCGCCCGGGGACCGGGAACCCGCGTGCCTGCCTTCCTCGCGGCGCTCCGGAGGGAGCTGGAGCTCCGCGCCGACGCGCTCGACGCGAGGTGGGGACGCGCCGGCGAGGAGCCGTCGCGGCCGGCCCTCGACACCGTGTACTTCGGGGGCGGCACGCCGTCGCTCCTGCCCGAGAACGACCTGGCCGGGCTGCTGGGCCTGGTGCGGGACCGCTTCGGCGTCACCGAGGGGGCGGAGATCACCGCGGAGGCCAACCCGGGGCCGGATGAGCGCGGCGACGCCGTCCAGCTCGCGGCCGCCGGGATCACCCGGATCTCGTACGGCGCACAGGCCCTGGACGAGGCCTCGCTCCGGGCCCTCGGTCGGCGCCATCACGTCGCCGACGTCGTCGCGGCCGTGGAGGAGGCGCGGGCCGCCGGCATCACCTCCCTGAGCCTCGATCTGCTCTACGACCTCCCGGATCAGACGGTGGCCGCCTTCGCGGCGACGCTGGAGGCCGCCCTCGACCTCGGGCCGGACCACCTCTCCGTGTACGCCCTGACCCTCGACGATCCCGATGCGGAGGGGCTGACGGGTCCCGGCGGGGATCACCTGCCAACGCGGCCCGGGGCCCGCCGCTGGCGGGCCGCCGCCGGTCCGCGCCAGGGCGACGACCGGGCCGCGGCGGTGGACGAGCACGCGACGGCCCGACTCGCCGAGGCGGGCTTCGCGGGCTACGAGATCAGCAACTGGGCCCGCCCGGGGCACGAGAGCCGCCACAACCTGGCCTACTGGACGCGCCGGCCGCACGAGGCCGTGGGCCCCGGCGCCCACGCCTTCGACGGTCGGGTGCGCCGCTGGAATGCCGCCCGCCTCAATGGCTACGTCGAGGCCCTCGCGCCCGGCCACGCGACCGTCGGCGTCCTGCCGCCGGGCGGCAAGGAGATCGTCGACCGGGCCGGGGCGGCCGCCGAAGCGGTCATCCTGGGACTGCGCCTGGCCGACGGGGTGCCGGCGGAGCTTGGGGCCCGGCCGCCGCTCGAGGCGCAGCTGGCCTGGGCGCGGGCGCCGGGCTCCTGGCGGAAACGGACGATGGCCGTCTGGCCCTCACGACGCGCGGACGGCTGCTCTCCAACGAGCTCTTCTCGCGCCTCGTCTGAGGCCTGGCTCGGGATGAGGCCATCGCCCGCCGGGTGGCTGTCGAGATCCTCCGCGAGCGCGGCGATGACGCCGCCGTCCACGGCAGACGCCGCCGACAGAAGACGCCGCTGTCCGTCGATAGAATCGCTGTCCCTCGGCGTACGGCGCCGCCGCCCGTTGACGCTGGCCTGACTCGCTGCTACCATCCGATCCAGCGTTAGCACTCTGGCATGGAGAGTGCTAACGATCCACCAGGATCTGGAGCACGGCCTTGGCGCGACGCATTCGCCGCTCAACCGGCCCGCTGGACCTTCGCACGCAGGCGATCCTCCGGGCCGTCATCGAGGAATATGTGACCTCGGCGCTCCCCGTCGGCAGTCATGCCCTCGTCGAACGCTACGGCCTCGGCGTGTCCAGCGCGACTGTCCGTAACATCCTCGCCGAGCTGGAGCTCGCCGGCCTCCTGACCCACCCCCACACCTCGGCCGGCCGGATCCCCACGGACGAGGGCTACCGCTGGTACGTCGAGTCGATCATGGACGCCGCCCTCATGCCCGAGATCGAGCAGCTCATGATCCGTCACCAGTTCGGGCAGGTCGAGTACGCCAGCGAGCACTGGTTCCGGCTCGCGGCCTCGACCATCGCCTCGCTCACCAGCAATGCCGGCCTCGCCACGCCGGCCAAGCCGGCCGCCGCCCACGTCCGCCGCATCGACCTCGTCGCCATCAACGAGCGGCTCGCCAGCCTCGTCCTGGTGATGCGGGAGGGCGCCCTGAAGCAGGTCCTTCTCACCGTCGACGAGGGGACGAGCCAGGAGACCCTGACGGCCGTTGCGGCGACCCTCAACGGGATCGTCGACGGGCGTACGGCCCGCGAGATCGCGCGCGCCATCGCCCGCTTGCCGGACGACCGTCCGGAGATCGACCTCGTTCGGAGGGTCGGGGAACGGATCGTGCGCACCCTCCAGGAGTACGACACCGCGGCGGTCGAGGAGGTCTTCAGCGACGGCCTCCTGAACGTCATGGGCGCGCCCGAGTTCGCCCACAGCGACAAGCTCCGCCGCGTCTTCTCGGCCCTCGAGAACCGGACCTACCTCGGGGCCCTCGTCGGCGACGTTGCCGCCTCCGGCGACGTCCGCGTCTACATCGGCCACGAGAACATTCCGGCCGACATGCGCGAGGTGGCCCTCGTCCTCGCTCCCTACGGACGGGCCGGCAGCGCCGTTGGCGTCGTCGGCGTCCTGGGCCCCACCCGCCTGGCCTACCCGCTCGCCATCGGCACCGTCCGCTTCGTATCGGGCCTGATGAACGAGCTGGTCGACCACCTCTACGCCTGACCGACCCCTGGACGAACCCGAGCACGAGCACCCGAGGACCATGGACCGACGCACCCGCGCCCAGCAGCGCGCCGAAGAGATCGACATCACCCCGACGAAGCTCCTCGCCGACATCGAGCGCCTGACCGGCGAACGCGATGCCGCCAGCCGCGAGAAGGACGAGTTCCTGGCCGCCCTGCAGCGGGAGCGGGCCGAGTTCGTCAACTTCAAGCGCCGGACGGCCGAAGAGCGCCAGGCGATGATCGGCCTCGCCGGCGAGGGCCTGATCAGCAAGGTGATCGCGATCGCCGACGACTTCGATCGGGCCATCGAGGCACGACCCGCGGGCATCGCCGACGACCCGTGGGTCGAAGGCATCGCCGCGATCGATCGGAAGCTGCGCCAGCTCCTCGAGAGCGAGGGCGTCTCGCCGATCGCCGCTGCACCCGGCACGCCCTTCGATCCGCGGGAGCACGAGGCCGTGGCCAGCATCCCCGGCAGCGGCCAGCCTGATGGGGCGATCGTCGACGAGCTGCGACGCGGCTATCGCCTCCGCGATCGGGTCCTCCGGCCGGCGCTCGTGGCCGTGGCCGCGGACGGCACGCCACCATCCACCGCCCCCGGCGGCGACGCCGGCTCCACCGACCACCCCGTCCACTGAACCCGAACACCGACAGGAGTCATCACATGGGAAAGATCATCGGCATCGACCTCGGCACGACGAACTCGGTCGTGGCCGTCATGGAGGGCGGCGAGCCCACCGTCATCGCCTCGGCCGAGGGCGGCCGGACCGTCCCGTCGGTCGTCGCATTCACCAAGACCGGCGAGCGCCTCGTCGGCCAGCTGGCCAAGCGCCAGTCGGTCACGAATCCCGAGAACACGGTCTACTCGATCAAGCGCTTCATGGGCCGCCGCTGGGACGATCCCGAGGTCAAGCGCAGCAAGGAGCTGGTCCCGTACACGGTCGAGAAGGACTCCAAGACGGACGGCATCCGGGTCAAGGTCGGCGACGGCAAGTCGTACTCGCCGCCGGAGATCTCGGCGATGATCCTCCAGAAGCTCAAGACCGACGCCGAGGCGTACCTCAACGAGAAGGTCACCGAGGCGGTCATCACCGTCCCGGCCTACTTCGACGACACCCAGCGCCAGGCGAC
>JACQEH010000074.1 GCA_016200675.1 Chloroflexota bacterium
CGGAGGTCCAGATGGACCAGGCGCTCATCTCTTCAACGCTTTCGTCCGGGCGACGGTCGCCGGGACCGGCGCCGCTGGTCACGCTTCTTGCGTTGGCGCTCGTCGCCGCCTGCTCCTCGGCCGCGCCGGCCGGGCGCTCCACGGCGCCCTCGGCGGCTGCGGTCACGGCGACACCAGCCGTTTCGTCACCGACTGCTGCGCCGACCCTCGCTGTCGCGAAGGACCACGGAGCGCCGATTCCCGCGGTCGGCGCACGCCTCATCGGGGCGAGCCACGTCGCCGTCGATGGCACAGGCACAGTGTTCTTCTCGGAATGCGACTGGGTCCACGCGGCGATCCATCGCATCAACGCGGACGGAACCATGTCCACCTTCGCGGGCACCGGGTTCCCCGGGTACTCCGGCGACGGCGGGCCCGCCACGGCGGCCCAGCTCTACTGCGCGCTCGGCCTGGTCTTCGGACCTGACCACGCACTCTACGTCGACGACCACGTCAACAACCGGATCCGGCGGATCGATGCCGCCGGCACGATCACGACCGTCGTCGGCAGCGGGCCAGCCGGCCTGGACCTCGGCTCCTGGTCGGGCGACGGCGGGCCGGCCACCAGCGCCACGCTCCAGGAGCCGGTCGAGATCGTGTTCGACGCCGCCGGCGCCCTCTACATCTCCGATCGGGACAACAACCGCATCCGCAAGGTCGATACCCAAGGGGTCATCACCACGATCGCCGGGAACGGCAACACAGGCTTCGAAGGCGACGGGGTACCGGGAAACAAGACGAGCGTCGAGTTCCCGCTCGGGATTGCCATCGACCCGAAGGGCAACGTCGTCTTCGCCGACGAAGGCAACAAGCGCATTCGCACGATCGATCACCTGACGGGGATCATCACGACGATCGCCGGCAACGGCGTGAACGCCACGACGGGTGACGGCGGACCGGCCACGGCCGCTTCCGTCGGTGACCCGGGGGCGATCATCTTCGATGCGGCGGGAAACCTTTACCTCGCCGGAACTGGGGCGCCCGGGTATCGCCGAATCGACACCCATGGCCGGATCTCGAGCGGCACCGCCATCGGCTCGATCACGGTTCCACAGGACTTCTTCGCGATGATGGACGGCGAGACGTTCGATTCGGCCGGCAACTTCTACACGGCGACGGGTCAGGGCGTCTTCCGGATCGACACCAGCGGCAAGGTGACGCTGCTCGCAGGGCAGCGCTAGTCGCCGCTCGCCTAGACTGACCCCCTCATCGCGAGGAGGCCAGCCGCTCGATGTACTACGTCCGCAACGGCAGCGTTCCGCCGCAGCGCCACACCCAGCATCGACGTCCCGACGGCGGCCTCTACGCCGAGGAGCTGTTCGGCGTCGAGGGCTTCACCGGGCGCAGCTCGCTCCTGTACCACCTGACGCCACCGACGGTCACCCACAGGATCGAGCCCGTCCGGCGTGTCGTCGTCGAGGCGGCCGACGACCCCGCCCATCGCCACCACCTCGTCAAGGCCTGGGGCCTCGAGCCCAGGGGCGACGTGGTCACCGGGCGGGTCCCGCTGTTTTTCAATCGCGACGTCGTCATGGGCATCGTCCGTCCCGACGGACCGATGGCGCCGGGCCTGTTCTATCGCAACGGCGTGGCCGACGAGATGCTCTACGTCCACGAGGGCACGGGCGTCTGCGACACGATCTTCGGGCCGCTCCGCTACGGGCCCGGCGACTACCTCGTCCTGCCGATCGGCACGACCTGGCGCCTGGATCCGGATCCGGGGTCTCCCCAGCGGATGCTCTGGCTGGAGTGCCCGTCCGAGCTCGAACCGCCGAAGCGGTATCGCAACGACTACGGCCAGCTCCTGGAGCACTCGCCCTACTCGCAGCGGGACATCCACGCGCCGGACGACGTCCCGCCCCATGACGAGCAGGGCGAGTTCGTCGTCCACGTCCGCTCGACCGACCGGGTCACGGCCTACCACTACAGGAGCCACCCGTTCGACCTCATCGGCTGGGACGGCTACCTCTGGCCCTTCGGCTTCAACATCGCGGACTTCCAGCCGATCACGGGTCGCGTCCATCAGTTGCCGCCGGTCCATCAGACCTTCCAGGCCCGAAACTTCGTCGTCTGCTCGTTCGTGCCGCGCAAGTTCGACTACCACCCGCTGGCCATCCCGGCCCCCTACAACCACTCGAACATCAACAGCGACGAGGTCATCTACTACGTGGCCGGCAACTTCATGAGCCGTCGGGGCGTGGAGATCGGGTCCTTCACCGACCACCCGGCCGGGATTCCCCACGGGCCGCACCCGGGGACCGTGGAGGCGTCGATCGGCAAGGAGGCGACCGAGGAGCTGGCGGTCATGGTCGACACCTTCAACCCACTCCTCCTCACGAAGGAGGCGCTGGTCCTCGACGACGACCGCTATCCCTACTCGTGGCTGCCCCCGGACGACGCCCACGCGGAAGCCTCCGAGCTCGCGGAGCGAGGCCCGGAGGCGTTCCCGGACTGAGGCCGGCCGAGGTCAGGTCGGGCCGGGCGACGTGGCAGGAGATTCGTTCGCCGCCGCGGCGTCGATGGTGACCGTTGACAGGAAGGCTCGGAGGAGCTCTTCGGTCGACGCGGTCGCGGCGGCGCCGAATGGCTGGGTGATGGTAAATACGTAGGCCCTGCCGTCGACGAAGGTCGTTGATTCGACGTAGTTGCAGCCGACGTACAGGCCACCCGAATGACCGCCGACCGTGACGGGCTTCCACTGGTCAGGTGGCGGGAAGCAACCCGCCCCGAACTGATCGACCACCGGCTGACGATAGGCAGCGATCCAGCTCGCCTGGGACATCCCAGCCGGAAGCTTGGTCGAGACGCCCATGAGCTCATCGAACGGGCCGGATGGCGCTTTCATGTGATCGAAGAACGCCCCCGCGGCGCTCGAAATGTCGGCCAGGCTCGCCGGTGCCGTTGCCAAGGTCAGCGTCCAATCGCTCGGGTACTTCGCCGAGTATCCGCCGCGCGCAGACGTGAAGGCCGTCCACTTGGCGGTGTTGATGGGGGTCGGTTGGGGAACCGGGAGCGTTGGCGAGGGGGTCGGCCTGGCGGTGGGGGATGGCGTCGGCGCGTTGCCGATCGGGGGCGTGCCGAACAGCCGGAGCCCGCCGAAGCCGACGACCGCCATGATCGCGATCGCGGCAGCGAGCCGCATCTGGCTAGACATTCGTGGGGTCCTCCACGGAATCCGGAGATCCCGTTCCTGGGGCGTGGTTCGGACCGCGAGGAGGACGGCTTCGACGGTTGCCGGCGGCGTGGTGTCGGACCCCGTCTCCAGCCAGTCACGGGTGGCCCGTTCGAAGGCGCGATCGTCGTTCATGCCCGCCGTCCTTCGCGGAGATGGTCATGCGCCCGGGAGGCCTCGAAGGCCGCCCGGAGCGCGCGTGTGGCGTAGTGGAGTCGCGATCGTGCGGTGCCGTCCGGGATGCCGAGGGTTTCGGCCACCGCCACGAGGGGCAGGCCGACGTGGTGATGGAGGACGAACACCGCACGCTGGTCGAGCGGAAGCCGACGAAAGGCCTGCTCCAGCTCGTCGCGATCGGGGAACGAGGCGATGTCGTCCGTCTCGCCCGCCCGGTCGACCGGGAGGACGCGAACGGTCGATGCCCACTGCCGGTTGCGCGGCGCGTCCGCGTAGCAGGCATGGACGAGGATCCGGTAGGCCCAGGCCTCGAAGCGTTCCGGCTCCCGCAGGTGCGGCAGCTTCCGCCAGATGGTCACGAGGGCGTTCTGCAGGACGTCCTCGGCGAGGCCCGGGTCGCGCAGGATCCGCCGGGCGATCCCGAACAGCGAGTCGCTGACCTGGTGCACCAGATCGGCGAATGCTGCCTGGTCGCCGGAGCGAGCCCGCACGACGAGGTCTCGGTCCATGGGTCTCCGGGGAGACGCCGCACCCGACGTGAGCGCGGTCTACCGAGGATGAGGGTAGTGGCGTGAGGATTCGTTCAGAACCGGTCCCCGGCAGGGAGCATCATTCCGCCATGACGGACCTTTCGCGCACCACGATCCGCCGGCGCATCCTCGACGGCGAGCTGCTCATCGGGGCCTGGACCGACCTGGCCTCGCCACTGGCGACGGAGATCACCGGCCGGACCGGGTTTGACTGGCTGATCGCCGACCTCGAGCACGGGGCCGGGACGGAGTCCGAGCTGCTGCCGGTGCTCCTCGCGGCGGAGCTCAGCGGCGCCGCGGCCTTCGTCCGGCCCCAGTCGGGCGAGCGCCTGCGTATCGGCCGCGCCCTCGACCTCGGAGCTGCCGGGATCATGGTGCCGCGGCTCGACACCGCCGCACAGGTCTTGGAGGCGGTCTCGTTCCTGCGGTACCCGCCGGACGGCGTTCGGGGGGTCGCGCTGCGCACGCGCGGCGCGCGCCTCGGAACGGTGGGTCATGGCGACGTTCGGACGATCAACCGGGACATCGTCGGGATCATCCAGATCGAAACTCCATCGGCCGTTCGCGAGGCGGACGCCATCGCCGCGATCGAGGGGGTCGACGTCCTCTTCGTCGGGCCGGCAGACCTCTCCCACTCGCTCGGGGTGCCCGGTCGGTTCGACGATCCGGGATATCTCGCCGCGCTCGAAGCGGTGGTTGCCGCGTGCCGCGCTCACGGCAAGGCACCCGGGATCCTGCTCTACGACGCGGCGGCGTTCGGGCCGCACCTGGAGCGCGGGTTCCGATTCCTGGGGGTCGGGTCGGAGGGGTCGTTCATCGCCGAAGGGGCGAAGGCCGCTCTCGCGGCGGCCAGGGCCGCCACGGGCTGAGGGTCGCTCTCGCGGCGGCCAGGGCCGCCACGGGCTGAGGGTCGCTCTCGCGGCGGCCAGGGCCGCCACGGGCTGAGGGTCGCTCTCGCGGCGGCCAGGGCCGCCACGGGCTGAGGCCCGCCCTCGCGGCGGCCAGGGCCCACGTCGGCGGGCCGCGGCCGGTGGTTCCGGCTACTCGTCCGCGATCCGCAGCTCGCTCGCATTGGCCGCCCCCGGTTGCGTCTGGGCGATGACCACGCCGGCCAGGATCAGCGCCCCGCCGACGAGCTGGAGCGGCCCGAGCCGCTCGCCGAACAGGATCCCGGCCAGGACGATCGTCCAGATCGGCTCGACCGTGCTGACGAGCGAAGCTCTGGCCGCGCCGATCCTATGCGCGCCGGCATAGAAGGCCTGGATCGCGATGAACGTGGAGACGACGCCGATGCCGACGATGCCGCCCCACGCCCCGGCCGGGACCTGGGCTGGGAGGATGGGTCGACCCAGGGCGAGGCCGGCCAGCCAGAAGGCCGTTGCCGTCGCGGTCATCATCACGGCCCCTGCGGCGATGGGATCCGCCCCGCCGACCTCCGCGGAGCCGACCCCGCTCCGTCGCTCCCCGGCAAGTCGCGCGGAGAGGACGATCCAGACCGAGTAGATCAGCGGGGAGGCCGCCATCAACAGGAGGCCGGAAGGTGGCGGCATGTGGGCGGCATCGATCGTCCCGATGGCGAAGACCACGCCGATCATCGCCAGGCCCAGCGCCCCCCACGCCCGACGACCCTCGAGTCGCCGCCCAAAACGAAGGGCGAGCACGGCGACGATCGCTGGGTAGACGTAAACGATGAGCGCGGCAAGAGACGCCGGAACGGTCTCGAGGCCGGCGAAGTAGGTGGACGAGTTGCCCGTGTAGAGGACGCCGAGGGCGACGGCGACGAGGATCGCCCTGCGGTCGAGCGCCCGGGCCGCCCCGCGGCGCCGAGGCCTGGTCGTCACCCATACCCAGGAGAGGGCCGCGCCGAACGTGAACCGCCACGTCATCAGGGTGAACCAGTCGACGCCGGCGCCGTACACCGGCTTGGCGAAGAGCGCGCCGGAGCCGAAGGCGAACGCAGAGATCACCGTGAGCGCCACGCCGACGGCAACAGGTCGAGCCACGCCCCGAGGCTAGCAGCGCGGGCCGCTGATCGCGTGGTGGTCGCAGTCGAGCCAGTCGATCGCGAGGTGATCGGCGGCCGCCATCCTTCACCGGTGGACCCGATTCGCGTGGGCCGGTCAGTTCGAGCGCTGCGGCATCGACTTGGATGGCGCCAGTACGACCTCGCCGTTCGGGCTGGCGTCGCCCAACAGACCATTCGGCCATCGAGCGCGGCCGGGCCGCGACGGTCTCTCTGCCCAGGATGATCCGGGTGGCGACGGCGCTGGACGCCGACCTCGACCTCATCGTCCGGTGGCGAGGTGGTGCGCTCGACCGGCTGCTCGACGAGCGACACGCAGCCCTCTGCGCCGCGGTGGCCCGGCGCCTTCGAGCCATCGGCTACGAGGTGCTGATCGAGGTCTCCTACTCTCGATACGGCGAGCGCGGGTCCATCGATGTGCTCGGCTGGGATGTCAGGAGATCGGCCATCGTGGTCGTCGAGGTGAAGACCGAGCTCGCCTCGATCGAGGCGACGCTCCGGAAGCACGACGAGAAGATCCGACTCGGCCCCCGCATCGCGCAGGAGAGGGTCGGTCAGACACCTCGGATCGTGGCCGGCCTCCTCGTCCTGCCGGACGACTCGACGACTCGTCGCCGAGTCGATCGCCAGAGGCCGATCCTGGACGGGGCCTACCCACTTCGGGGCCACGCGGCTTGGGCCGTGCTCAAGTTATTGATCGGCGCATCGGCCATTGCCCCGACAGGCCTCGTGTTCCTGTCACTCACAACTGCAGCCGGTGTTCGCGCACGTCCTGTCACCCGGATACGCCGCGGCGCGAGGTAGCCGGCCCACCACCTCTCCACCTCGAGCGTGAGGTGCGGGTTGCCGGGCCCTCAAGGGCGCTCATCGGTGAACTTCGGCTGGATAGCACCGGCCTCAGGCGTACGTGGAACCAGATGATGCCAGTGATGTCGTTACCACCAGTGGGGCACGTAGGTGGCGGAGCGGGACGCGCGCCCCTCCTCGCGCTTCTGGGTGTGGGCGATCGTCGGCGGCGGGGCGGCGCTCGTGGCGGGGGCGATCACGCTGGCCCTGGTGCTGACGCCGCGCGACGCGCCGACGCCGGCGACGGACCTCGGCTCGACGAGCGAGCCGTGGCAGCGCGCGTCCCCTCCGTCGCCGACGAGCAGCTGAAGGTGCTCGCCCGCCGCGACCCGCTGACCGTCCGACCCGGCACCAGCCTGCGCGACTGCGTGACCCGCATCCACGAGGGCGGCACCGGCGATTCCGTCTTCGTGACCGAGCATGACGGCACGCTGCGGGGCGTCCTCACCGAGCGGGACATGTTCTCCGAACTCGTGGGTCGCGAGGTCGACCTGGACCAGCCGGTCGAGACGCTCATGAAGATCCATCCCTGGACCCTCCACCTCGACCAGCCGGTGCGCCACGCGATCGACCTCATGCAGACCGGGCGCTATCGCAACGTGCCCCTCGTCGACGAGGCAGGCCGCCTCCTCGGCGTGATCCGCCCGGTCGACGTCCTCAAGTACCTCGCCGAGGCTTTCCCGGAGGAGCTCCTCAACCTCCCGCCCCGACCCCACCAGCGGATCAAGGAATCGGAGGGCGCGTGACCACCGTCAAGGAGCGCCCCACGGAGCAGCGCCATCTCGACCGCGTCACGATCCGCTTCGCCGGCGATTCGGGCGACGGCATGCAGCTCACCGGAACCCAGTTCACCCGCAACGCCGCCGTCTTCGGCAACGACATCAGCACCTATCCGGACTTCCCGGCCGAGATCCGGGCGCCCGCCGGCTCGCTGCCCGGCGTGTCGGGCTTCCAGCTGAGCTTCTCCTCGTCCCGGATCCACACGCCCGGAGACGAGCCCGACGTCCTCGTGGCCATGAACCCGGCGGCCCTCAAGGCCAATGTCGGCGAGCTGCCCGCCGGGGGCGCCCTCGTCGTCAACGAGGATGCCTTCACGGCCGGCAACCTCAGCAAGGTCGGCTATACCGTGAACCCGCTGACCGACGGGTCGCTGGCCGCCTACAACCTCTTCTCGATCCCGATCTCGACGCTCAACGCCCGGGCCCTCGAAGGCCTTGACCTGACCAACAAGCAGGTCGACCTGACGAAGAACTTCTTCGCCCTGGGGCTCATGTTCTGGCTCTACGAGCGGAGCATGGACGCCACGATCAGCTGGATCGACGAGAAGTTCTCGAAGCGCCCGGTCATCGCCGAGGGCAACAAGCGAGCCCTGAAGGCCGGCTACAACTTCGGCGAGACGACGGAGATCTTCCACGAGCGCTATGTCGTGGCGCCGGCCAGGCTCCGCCCCGGCCGCTATCGCAACATCACCGGCAACGAGGCCACGGCCCTCGGCTTCGTGGCCGCCTCGCAGCTGGCGGAACGGCCGCTCTTCTACGGCTCCTATCCGATCACCCCGGCCTCGGACATCCTCCACGCCCTCGCCGCCTACAAGAACTTCGGCGTGAAGACGTTCCAGGCCGAGGATGAGATCGCCGCCATCGGCGCCTCCATCGGGGCAAGCTACGGCGGCGCGATGGGCATGACCGGGACGTCCGGTCCGGGCGTCGCCCTCAAGAGCGAGGCCCTCGGGCTGGCGGTGATGGTGGAGCTGCCGCTCGTCCTCATCGACGTCCAGCGCGGCGGTCCCTCGACGGGCCTGCCGACCAAGACGGAGCAGGGTGACCTCCTGCAGGTCCTCTTCGGCCGCAACTCGGACTCGCCGATGCCGGTGGTCGCTCCGGCCACCCCGGGCGAGTGCTTCGAATACGCCATCGAGGCCTGGCGCCTGGCCCTCAAGTACATGACCCCGGTCGCCTTCATGAGCGACGCCTTCCTCGCCAACGGAGCCGAGCCGTGGGCGATCCCGGACCCCGAGGACCTGCCGAGGATCGGCGTCCCGAACCGGACCGAGACGGCGGGCTTCTACCCATACCTTCGGGATCCCGAAACGCTCGCCCGTCCCTGGGCCGTGCCGGGCACGCCCGGCCTCGAGCATCGCATCGGCGGCCTCGAGAAGGCCGACGTCATGGGCAACGTCAGCTATGACCCCGAGAACCACCACAAGATGACCCTCCTTCGCCAGGCGAAGGTCGCCGGCATCGCCCGGGACATCGCCGACCTCGAGGTCTTCGGCCCGGCCGAAGGCGATCTCCTGGTCCTCGGCTGGGGCTCCACCTACGGGGCCATCCGGAGCGCCGTCGAGCGGCTCCAGGCTCGCGGCCTCTCCGTCGCCCATGCCCACATGCGCCACCTGAACCCGTTCCCGGCGAATACCGAGGTGGTCCTCCGGTCCTACCGGCGGGTCCTCGTCCCGGAGCTCAACCTGGGACACCTGCTCATGCTCATCCGGGCCCGCTACCTCGTCGACGCCATCGGCTACAACAAGGTCCGGGGCAAGCCGTTCCGCATCGTCGAGATCGAGGCCGAGGCGGACCGCCTGCTGGCCGAGCTCAGGGAGACCGCCCGATGACCGAGACGAAGGGCGCCCCACAGACGGGCGGCACGACGAAGGGCGCCCCACAGACGGGCGCCCCGCCGAAGGGCGCCTCGCCGCTCGACCTCCCGGTCCTCACCCGGAAGGACTTCGTGTCGGACCAGGAGGTCCGCTGGTGCCCCGGCTGCGGCGACTACTCGATCCTGGCCCAGACCCAGAAGGTGATGCCCGACTTCGGCTACGCGAAGGAGAACATCGTCTTCATCTCCGGGATCGGCTGCTCGGGCCGCCTGCCGTACTACATGAACACCTACGGCTTCCACTCGATCCACGGCCGCGCGCCGGCCATCGCGACGGGCCTCAAGGCGGCGCGGCCCGACCTCATGGTCTGGGTCATCACCGGCGACGGCGACGCCCTTTCGATCGGCGGCAACCACCTCGTCCACGCCCTGCGCCGCAACGTCGACCTCCGGATCATCATGTTCAACAACCGGATCTACGGGCTCACCAAAGGCCAGGCCAGCCCGACGTCGGAGTTCGGCAAGGTCACCAAGAGCTCGCCGTATGGGACCGTCGACTACCCCGTCAGCCCGCTCGCGATCGCCCTGCCGCCGAGGCGAGCTTCATCGCCCGCTCCGTGGACACCCACACCGAGCACCTCCAGGGGACGCTCGAGGCCGCCGGCCGCCACCACGGCTCGGCCTTCGTGGAGGTCCTCCAGAACTGCAACATCTTCAACGACGGGGCCCATCGCGAGTTCACCGACCGCGAGGTCCGCGACGACCGGATGCTCTTCCTGGAGCACGGGGCGCCGATGGTCTTCGGCAAGGACCGCGACAAGGGCATCCGCCTCAACGGCCACCAGCCCGAGATCGTGACCCTCGGCGGCGACGGCATCACGGAGGCGGACCTGCTGGTCCACGACGAGACCGATCCCCTCATCGCCTTCATGCTCGCCCACATCTACTGGCCCGAGTTCCCGGTCCCGGTCGGGGTCATCCGGCGGATCAGCCGGCCGACCCACGACCAGCTGCTCAACGGCCAGATCGACCAGGCCATCGCCGGCCGCGGCAAGGGCGACCTGCGCCAGCTGCTCGCCGCGGGCGAGACCTGGACCGTCGAGTAGGAGCGGCGCCGTGATCTGCCCCGTCTGCCAGTTCGACAACTACGCCGGCGACGACCTCTGCGAGAACTGCGGCGCGGACCTCCGCGCCTCGAGCACGCCCGAGCCGGCGACGGGCTTCCGAGGCCGCCTCCTGGGGATTCACCTCGACGAGCTCGGGGCTCCCGCCCCGGAGCTGGTCGGGCCGGACACGGATGTCGCCGAGGCGATCCAGCGGATGCACCGCGAAGGCATCGACTGCCTGCTCGTGACGGACGGGGGGCGCCTGGTCGGCATCTTCACCGACCGCGACGCGCTCATCAAGCTCGCCGGCCACGGTCCCGAGCACCGCCCGATCTCCGAGCTGATGACCCGCGACCCGGTGGTCCTCCGGCAGGACGACACGATCGCGGTGGCGATCAACAAGATGGCCGTCGGCGGCTTCCGCCACGTCCCGATCGTGGACGGCCACCGGCCGGTGGCGGTCGTCTCTGCCCGCGACGTCTTCCGCCATATCTCGACCCGCCTGAGCTGATGGCGGCCCGGCCGTCCATCCCGGACGAGCGCTACGGCGCGCGCCTGGCCCTCGCCCAGGAGCTCGCCGCCGAGCGCGGCGTCTCGGCGCTCCTCGTCGGCGTCGGCTCCGACCTCCACTACCTGACCGGCTATGACGCCATGCCGCTCGAGCGGCTCACGATGCTCGTGGTCCCGGCGACCGGGCGCCCGACCCTGGTGGCGCCCCGCCTCGAGGCCATGGCCGCCGCCGGCTGCGCCGCCGCCCGCATCGACGTCGTCGACGTCGCGGCCTGGGACGAGACAGACGATCCGACCGTCCTGGTCGCGGCGCTCCTGGCCCGGGCCCTCGGCGCCGCCTCGACCGGAGGAGCGCGCGTGCTTCTCAGCAGCCAGCTCTGGGCGATGCACGTCCTGGGGCTGCAGCGAAGCCTCCCCGGCGCCTCGTTCGGGCTGGCGACCGAGGTCATCCGCGAGCAGCGGATGGTCAAGGACGGCGACGAGATCGAGCTCCTGCGGCTTGCCGCCCATGCCGCCGACCGGGTCATCGACCAGGTCGCGGCCGGTCCCCTGGTCGGGCGAACCGAACGGGATGTCAGCCGGGAGGTGCGGGAGCGCCTCCTGGCCGAGGGCCACGAACTGGCCCAGTTCGCCATCGTCGCCTCCGGCCCGAACGCCGCATCCCCGCACCACGACGCGACCGACCGGGTCATCGAGGCCGGCGAGCCGATCGTCCTGGACATCGGCGGCGCCTACGCCGGCTACACCTCGGACACGACCAGGACCCTATGGGTCACCGGCGGCGACGCGGCCAGGGGGCCGACCCCCGAGTTCCGGCGCCTGTTCGACCTGCTCCATGCGGCGCAGGCGGCGGCCGTCGCGGCCGTCCGGCCGGGCGTCGCCTGCGAGACGATCGATTCGACGGCCCGCGGGATCATCGCGGCCGGTGGCTACGGCGCCGAGTTCCTCCACCGGACCGGACACGGCATCGGGCTCGAGGTCCACGAGGAGCCCTACATCGTGGC
>JACQEH010000080.1 GCA_016200675.1 Chloroflexota bacterium
CGCCCGGATCGTCCGGACCGCCGACGACGTCGGCTTCGACTCGATCTGGGTGATGGACCACTTCTTCCAGATCCGGAGCGTCGGCCGTCCCGAGGAGCCCATGCTCGAGGGCATGACGGCCCTCGGCTGGATGGCCGCCAACTCGGCGCGGGCGCGCCTTGGGCTGCTGGTGGGCGGTATCCACTATCGCCAGCCGGCCCTCTGGATCAAGTCGGCCACGACGCTCGACGTCCTGTCCGGCGGGCGGGCCTGGTTCGGCATCGGGGCCGCCTGGAACCAGGCCGAATCGGCGTCGCTCGGGTTCCCGTTCCCGCCCCTCGGGACGCGTTTCGAAATGCTCGAGGACACCCTCCGGATGGCCCACGGGATGTGGTCCGGCGAGCGCGGCTCGGAGGAGGACTTCACGGGCCGGCACGTCCATGCCGGCCGCCTGATGAACTCGCCGCAGGCCCTCAGCCGGCCGCGGATCCCGATCATGATCGGCGGCGGCGGCGAGCAGAAGACGCTCCGCATGGTTGCCCAGTACGGCGACGCCACGAACGTCTTCGGCGGGCCAGAGAAGATCCACCACAAGTACGAGGTCCTGCGCGGCCACTGCGACGAGGTCGGCCGGCCCTACGACGAGATCCAGCGCTCCACGCTCCAGTCGGTCCACGTGGATGCCGACGGAGCCGACGGGGCCGAGACGCCGTCCCAGGTGACCGCCCGCTTCGCGGAGCTCGGCGATGCCGGGGCCCAGGCGGTCCTCTTCAGCGTCCGCGACGTCTGGAAGACGGACAAGCTCGAGCTCCTCGGCCGGACCCTCATCCAGGACCTCCGCTCGCTCTGATCGCGGGCCGGCGTCGGGCAGGGCCGGTGTCGACTGAAGGCACCACTCGGCGAGTACGACCTTCCTAGTCGACGGCCGCCGCCCGTACTGTGACCATGCACCCGGGAGCATCCAATCGGCTCCCGGTCTCGAGGGTGCCCGTGGGCCGCTTCTCTCCCGTGGTCCGTCCGTGTCGCTGAAGACGAGCTGGTCCGGCGACGCGCCGCTGGCGTGGGACGGCTGGCAGGGCATGGGCGCGGACCGCGCGTCGCGCTCCCCCATCGACCCCGGCCCGCCGACCCGCAAGCGACGCTCGCCGGGCGTCGCCACGGCCGCCGCGGCGCGCACGCCGGCCGAGGCGATCGAGCGGGCACGCGACGCCCTGCTGACGGCGATCCCGCGCCTCGAGCTCCGCGACCCGATGCTCCCGAGCGCCCTCCGATTTGCTCTCGACCACGGTCACGACATCCTGCCCTCGCCGCTCCTCGGAGCGTGGCGGACGCGGATGCTGGCCTCGGGCGCACCGGACCGCGATCTGCCCTGGTCGCTCGGCTTCGACGCGGCGCCCAACTCGCCCGCCTACGACCCGACCGACGGCGTCGGGGCTCTGTGGCGCCCGCGGGAGCGCGACTGGCTCGAGCGCGACGCCACGGCCTTCGGCCACCGGCTCCTGGCGCCCATCGCCCTCGCCGAGAACGTCGACTTCCTCGCCCGCCTGCGCGACGCCGCCGACCCGTCGGTCGCCCGGACCGCCGACGAGATCCTCAGCGAGCTCCAGCCGCGCATGGAGGCGGACCTGGCGACGGCGATCCACGGCGGCGACCCGTGGCGGGACACGTTCGCGATCTGGCTCCTCGCCCGCCGCCCGGAGGCGCTGGCCCTCCTCCACCCGATCGCCTTCGCCATCACCACCCGCTACGGAACGCTCGCTAGCCGCCTCGCCGGCCTCGTCTGCGGCGTCCGCTACCCGTTCGAGGCCGTCCCCCTCGTCTCGGCCAACGCCCACCTTGGGAGCGCCCTGTGGCGGCTCGACTACCGACCCTCGCTGCTGCCCGGGATCGTCGCCTTCGTGGCGGCCAGGCGCACCCGCGACGGCGGCTTCGCCGACGAGAGCCAGGGCGCCGACGTCCTGACCACCCTTGCCGCCGCCGACCTCCTCGCCACCCTCGATCCCGCCTTCGACCCGGCACCCACGATGGCCTGGTTCACCGCCGCCCAGGAGCGCGACGGCTGGTGGCGGGCGCTCGATCCCGAGGTCCCCTGGCTGACCGCGACCATCGTCGAATGGCTGGAGCTGGCCTCGCGGCCGTTTGCCGAGCGCTTCCGCTGGCCGGCCTACCAGCGCACCGAGCTGGACCGCAAGACCGGCATCCCCGGCTACGCGGCATTCGACCGGCTCGCCCGTGTCTTCGAGACGCTGCCGAGCATCGCCAACGCGCCGGTCTCGATCGCCTTCGGCGACCTCGCCGGCTTCCGCGAGTTCAACACGGCTCACGGGCAGGGCATGGGCGATCGCGTCCTCCGGACCTTCGCGACCGCCCTCTCCGAGATCGACGCCTCGCTGTCCGTCCGCGACGGCGGCGACGAGTTCCTCGTCGTGGGGGCGCCCGGACGCGAGTCGCTGATGACCGACCTCGAGGCATTCAGGTCGCGCTGGCCGGCGCGCTTCGACCGCGAGTACGGGTCGGCCATGGGCGCGGTCGCCCCGCGGCTCCTGCTGGCGGATGCCCACGGCCGGAACCTGCGGGCCATGCGCGACCGCCTGGGCCAGGGGATCGCCGGCCTCAAGGCTGCCGTCCCCGACCCGCCGCCGGAAGGCGTCCTGAGCATCCTCCGGCCCTGACGCCCGGTTCGGGCCGGCCCGGGCCGGCCTCTGCCGTATACCCCCCAGGGGTATCGCGGGCGTGCTACGATTGACCCCGTGACCGACACCGGCAAGGTCGCCCCGTTCGGCGGCTTCTCCATCGCCTTCGCCCCTGACGCGCCGACCCCGGCCGCCGGCGGACCGACCTCGATCGCCGATCGGCCGGAGCGGACCGACGCCAAGGTCGTGATCGTCGGCTCGGGACCGGCCGGCCTGACCGCCGCCATCTACGCTGCGCGGGCGAACCTCGAGCCGATCGTGATCGCGGGCTCCGCCCCCGGCGGGCAGCTGATGCTAACCAGCGACGTGGAGAACTACCCAGGCTTCCCCGACGGCATCCAGGGTCCGGAGCTCATGGCCGCCTTCCGGGCCCAGGCGGAGCGGTTCGGGACACAGTTCGCCGATGTCGACCTCGACCGCGTCGACTTCTCGTCGCGGCCCTTCCGGCTCTGGGCGCGTGGCACCGAGTACCGGGCCCAGGCGGTGATCGTGGCCACCGGCGCCTCGGCGATGTGGCTCGGGCTCGACAGCGAGACCCGTCTCCGGGGCCGCGGCGTGTCCGCCTGCGCCACGTGTGACGGGTTCTTCTTCAAGGACCGCGAGATCGCGGTGGTCGGTGGCGGCGACACGGCCTTCGAAGAGGCGACCTACCTCACCCGCTTCGCTTCGAAGGTCCATCTCCTCCATCGGCGCGACGAGTTCCGGGCCAGCCGGATCATGGTCGAACGGGCCCGGGAGAACCCCCGGATCGAGATCCACACCAACACCGGCATCGACGAGGTCCTCGGCGACGCCAAGGTCGACGGCCTCGCCCTCCGCGACACGGCCACCGGGGAGACGCGGACCATGCCCATCCAGGGGCTCTTCATCGCCATCGGGCACCGCCCCAACACCGAGGCCTTCCGTGACTGGCTGGAGGTCGACGCCAAGGGCTACCTCGTGGTGCAGGACCAGACGAACTCGAAGGTCGAGGGCGTCTTCATCGCCGGCGACGTCCACGATCACCGCTACCGCCAGGCCATCACGGCCGCCGGCGACGGCTGCCGCGCGGCGATCGACGCCGAACGCTGGCTCGAGGCCGAGGGCATCACCGAGGCGAACACCCTGACCGCCTGGTGATCCGGCGGCGGGCGCCTTCGGCGGTCGCGGTGAAGTTCGGCGAAAGGTTCGACAAGGGAGGCCCGGTTGCGCGGCCGGGCCAGCTCCATCCCCCCAACGACGCCTACCCGCTGGCCAACGGTGACAGCATCGCGGCCGGCATCGGGACTTGCCGGATCCTCGAGATCGCCCACCGACACGTCGATCGCCGCCGGGGGGGCCGGGCCGGCGACTGCCGGCACGCGGCCGGGGTCACCACTGGCGAACGGTCTCGTCTCTGTCAACGATGACTTCCGGCACCGCCTCGTGGTCTTCGACCCGTCGACGGGCACCATCGTCTGGCAGTCGGGAAGACCGATCAGCCGGGCGCGACCGACCGCCTCCTCAACGCCCCAGGCGGGCACCAGGGCCTGCGGGTCGGGATGTTCTGACCATCGTGGTACGTTCCGTGCATGTCCCCGGAGCGGCGTGATCGCCGCCTGATCGCTCCTCGCAAGGCCGGCCGATGAGCCTGGCCAGCTCGGGTTCGGCGCGCGGTGGCGGTGCCTCCGGCGGCGCCGGCGCGGGGACGGGCGGTGGGCGCGGCCTGGGCCGCGGCGGCCGGCTCGGGGGTGGTTCGACCGCCCCCTTCACGCCGGTCCCGCCGGAGCGCCGGGGCCGGACGCTGCGCCGGATCACGGCCTTCTTCCGGCCCTATCGACTCCAGGTCGCCGTCGTCACGGTCGCGATCCTCGTCACGAGCGGGCTGGGGCTGATCAACCCGATCCTCCTCAAGCTCCTCATCGACGACGCCATCCCGCATCTCGACTTCGGCCGCCTGAACCTGTACGTCGGGCTGATGATCGTGGTCCCCATCGGGTCGGGCCTCATCGGCCTCGGCCAGAGCTACCTCAACAACCTCATCGGCCAGAGCGTCATGCAGGACCTCCGGGGGGCGCTCTACGCGCATCTCCAGCGGATGCCCCTGCGCTTCTTCACCGAGACCAAGACGGGCGAGATCCAGAGCCGCCTGGCCAACGACGTGGGCGGCATCCAGGGCGTCGTCACCGACACGGCATCCTCGCTGACCTCGAACTTCGCGATCGCGATCAGCACGATCATCGCCATGTTCATCATCGACTGGCGGCTGACGGCGCTGTCCCTGGGGATGCTGCCGTTCTTCATGTTCCTGACCTACCGGGTGGGCAAGATCCGGCGCGAGGTCAGCAGCGAGACGCAGAAGTCCCTGGCCGAGCTGTCGGCGGTGACCGAGGAGACCCTCTCCGTCTCCGGGATCCTGCTCTCCAAGACGTTCGGCCAGCAGGGCGCCGCGGTGAAGCGCTTCGTCGGCCTCAACCGACGCCTGGCCGTCCTCCAGATCCGCCAGGCCATGGTCGGGCGGTGGTTCTTCATGATCGTGGGGACCGTCTTCTCGATCACCCCGGCCTTCGTCTACTGGCTGGCCGGGTGGCTGGCGATCAACGGCGCGCCGAGCGCCCCGACGATCGGCGACATCGTGGCCTTCACGACCCTCCAGTCGCGGCTCTTCTTCCCGCTCGGGCAGCTCCTCAACATCCAGGTCGAGCTGCAGGGTGCCCTGGCCCTCTTCGATCGCATCTTCGAGTACCTCGAGATGGACCCCGAGATCGTCGACGCGCCGGACGCGGTGGCCCTCGACCCGGCCACGGTCCAGGGCACGATCCGCTTCCGCGACGTCTCGTTCCGCTATCCGGCAGCCGCAGTCGCGAACGCTGCCGAGCCGGTCCTGGTCGGCGACGAGGCGGCGGCGGCGACCGGGAGCGCCGCTGCGGACGCGCCGGACGCGACAACCCCGGCAGGTCTCGCCCCCGAGGACCTGCCGGCGGCGGCCGGCCCGATCGAGGCCCCGCGTCCCTTCGGCGTCGAAGGCATCGACTTCGAGGCGGGCTCGGGCGAGCTCGTGGCCCTCGTCGGGCCGTCGGGATCGGGCAAGACCACCACGACCTACCTGCTGCCGCGCCTCTACGACGTCGACGCGGGCGCCATCGAGATCGACGGCACCGACATTCGGAAGCTGACCCTTGCCTCGCTCGGGTCGGTCATCGGCTTCGTGACCCAGGAGACGTACCTCTTCCACGCCAGCGTCAGGGACAACCTCCTGTACGCCAAGCCGGAGGCCTCCCAGGCGGAGCTCGAGGTCGCCGCGCGAGCGGCGGCCATCCACGAGCGGGTGATGGAGCTGCCGGAGGGCTACGACACGATCGTCGGCGAGCGCGGCTACAAGCTCTCGGGCGGCGAGAAGCAGCGGATCGCCATCGCCCGGGTCCTCCTCAAGGATCCCCGCATCCTCATCCTCGACGAGGCGACCTCGGCCCTCGACACGGTCAGCGAGCGGCTGATCCAGGCCGCGCTCGAGCGCCTTGAACGGGGACGGACCACCATCGCCATCGCCCACCGCCTGTCGACGATCCTGCGAGCGGACCGGATCCTCGTCTATCGCGGCGGCCGGATCGTCGAGCGCGGCACGCATGCCGAGCTGATCGCCCAGGACGGCCTCTATGCCAGGCTCTACCACGAGCAGTTCGAGGGACCCCGGTCCGAGGCGGCCGACGTCGGCGCGGAGGCGGTTCCGGCGGTCGCGCTGGGCGCGCAGTAGGATCGACGCACGCCCACCACCCCAGCCCGAGGTCGCCCGCCCACATGACCACGATCCGGACCGCGACGCTCGTCCACCAGCGCGGCAACACCTTCGCCACCACCACCGGCAGCGGCCGGGCCTTCCTCTTCGGCGACGACGCGACCGTGCCCGAGCTCAGCCCGATGGAGACGGTCACGGTCGCCCTCGGCGCGTGCAGCGCCATGGACGTCGTCTCGATCGCCCAGAAGAAGCGCCAGACCCTCGAGCACTACGCCGTCCACGTCCACGGCGAGCAGCGCGAGGCATATCCGCAGGTCCTGACCCGCGTCGACGTCACCCACGAGGTGGCCGGGCCGAACGTCGACGAGGCCGCGATTCGGCGCTGCATCGAGCTGTCCGCGACCAAGTACTGCCCGGTCAACGCGATGCTCTCGGCCGGCGCGACCGAGGTCCATCACCGCTACGTCGTCCGCAACACCGGCCCGACGCCGTTCGCCGCCGAAGGCGAGGTCGTGATCACGGGTCCCTACCGAAGGCCGGACATCGTCGCCTGAGGCAGGCCGGGGTGGCCCAGGTGCATGACTATGCAGGAATGTGTATAGTCATGCGTCCATGGCAGCAACCAGGACCGCACCCGCGCCCGGAACGAGCCGCGCCCCGGGAGGAGCCGGGGGCAGCGCCGTGCCCATCCGGGTCGGGATCATCGGCGCCACGGGGTACGTCGGCGGAGAGCTGATCCGGCTCCTGGCCCGCCACCCATCCGTCGAGCTCGTCGGCCTGACGGGGCGGGATCGACGCGGCGATCCGGTCGCGGCCGTCCACCCGCACCTCGCCACCAGCGACCTGACCCTCGACAGCGAGCTCGTCGCCGATGCCGACGCCGTCTTCCTCGCCCTCCCCCACGGGACGGCGGCGACGCTGGTCCCGGATCTCCTGGCGCGCGGGATCTCGGTCATCGACCAGGGCCCCGATTTCCGGCTTCGGGCCGCAGCCGACTACCCCCGCTGGTACGGCTTCGAGCATCCCCATCCGGAGCTCCTGGGCCGGGCGGTCTACGGCCTCCCGGAGCTGCACCGGAGCGAGCTGCGCGCGGCGGCGACCGCCCGGCTGGCGGGCGCGCCGGCGCTCGTCGGCTCGCCCGGCTGCTACCCCACGGCGACGCTGCTGGCGCTGGCACCGCTGGCCCGGGCCGGCCTGATCGACGACCTCGTCGTCGACGCGAAGAGTGGAGTCAGCGGCGCTGGTCGAGAGGCGAAGGCGGAGATGCTGTACGCCGAGGTCAACGAGAGCGTGCGGGCCTACGGCGTCGCCGGCCATCGCCACACGGCGGAGATCGAGCAGGAGCTCGGGGGCCTGGGCATGACGCCGATGGCCGTCGACTTCCTGCCCCACCTGGTGCCGATGACCCGCGGCATCCTTGCCGCCTGCCACGTCAGGCCCTCTCGCCCGGTGGCCCAGGACGAGCTCGACGCCCTCTACGCCGAGGCCTATCGGGACGAGCCGTTCGTCACGGTCGTCGGGGCGGCCCCGGCAACCGGCCACGTGCTCGGCAGCAACCACGCCCGGGTCTTCGTCCGTGCCGGCGAGCGCACTGGCAGGGTCCTCGCCATCGGCGTCATCGACAACCTCGTCAAGGGCGCCGCCGGGCAGGGTGTGCAGGCCCTCAACCTCCTCTTCGGCCTCGACGAGACGGCGGGCCTCGACGCCCTGCCCCTCGCGCCGTGACGCTCACGCACGCCGGGGCGGTGCTCTCGCCCGTCGACCCGGGCCTGCCGGCGGTCGAGCGGGCGGCGCGGATCCCGCGCGGATTCGCGGCTGCCGGCCGGGCGATCGGCATCAAGGCCAGCGGGCGCCCGGACCTCGCGGTCATCCTGGCCACGACCGCCCCGGCCGCGGCCGCGGCCGTCTTCACGCCGAACGCCTTCGCGGCCGCGCCGGTCCGGCGGTCCCGCCAGAACCTCGCGTCGTCCGGTGGCTGGATCCGGGCCGTCGTCTCCACGAGCGGCAGCGCCAACGCCGCGACGGGAGCCGAGGGCGAGCACGACCAGGCCCGCATCGGCGAGATGGCAGCCGCCGCCCTCGCCATCGACGAGGGCCGCGTCCTCCACCTCTCGACCGGGGTCATCGGGACGCGCCTCCCGCTGGATCGGGTCGAGGTAGGCCTCGCCGAGATCGCGGCGCTCCTTGCCGAGGACGACGCCGGGCTCGAGGCGGCCGCGGTCGCCTTGCGGACCACCGACTCCGTGACGAAGGCCGCGACGGTGACGCCGACCCTTCCCCACGCCGGGGGACCGGCACGCCCGATTCGCGTGACCGGGATCGCCAAGGGGGTCGGGATGATCCATCCCCGGATGGCGACGATGCTGTCCGTGATCCTCACCGACGCCCCGGCTACACCGGAGCTCCTCCAGTCGATCCTCCGGCCGGCGGCCGCGCGGACCTGGAACCAGCTGTCCGTCGACGGCGACACCAGCACGAACGACACCGTC
>JACQEH010000081.1 GCA_016200675.1 Chloroflexota bacterium
ATGCCGGCTCGATCGGCAAGGTCCGGGCCATGATCAAGCGGGCGATGGACGTCCAGCTTCGCGACGGCGGCTTTGCCATCGTGGAGGTCCTCTCCAACTGCCCCGTGGGCTGGGTCATGACGCCGCAGCAGTCCATCGACCACCTCAGGACGGTCGCCGAGACCTACCCGGTCGGGGTGATCGTCGATCGGCTGAAGGCGGACGTGCCCGCCTCGACGGCCGCGGCTCCTGCACCGACAGCCGCGGCCGCCCAGCCGAGTCCCGCACCGGCACCGCCACCGGCACCGGCACCGGCACCGACGAGCGGGGCCGCGCCTGCCCCGGTCGCCGCGGCGGCGACGCCGGCGGTTCGTGCCGGCTCGGAGGCCTGAGGCATGGAACGCTCCACCCTCTTCGCCGGCTTCGGCGGCCAGGGCATCCTCTTCGCCGGCACCGTCCTGGCGAAGGCGGCCATGGCCGAAGGCCTGGAGGTCCTCTGGATCCCCTCCTATGGGCCAGAGATGCGGGGCGGGACCGCGTCCTGCACCGTGATCGTGGGGCCCGAGACGATCGGCTCGCCGATCGTCGACAAGGCCGACGCGGTCGTCGTCCTCAATCCGCCGTCGCTCGCCAAGTTCGAATCGCTCGTGGCGCCCGGTGGGCTGCTGGTCTTGAACTCGTCGCTCATCGAAGCCTTGCCGACTCGCTCCGACATCGAGGTCGTCTCGATCCCCGGGACCGCGCTCGCCCGCTCGGCCGGCAATGACCTGCTCGTCAGCGTGGTCGCGCTCGGGGCAATGCTGGCGCGACGTCCGCTCGTGTCGCTGGCCGCCGTTCGCCAGGCGATCGCCGACAGCGTCAAGACCAAGCGACCCGAGATCCTCGACGCCGATCTGGCCGCGCTCGACGCGGGGTATGCGGCCGCGGGAGTTGGTGCCGCAGTCGGTGGCGTCGGCACAGGCTGATCGCCGGGCGCAAGGTGCGCTGTCCGAGCCCGGACTTTCCCAGATCGACACGCGGGGAGTCTTGGGCCGACTTTGAGCCCGATCGAGCCCCCTGGAGCCCGGTCGAAGTCCAGGATCCACGCTCGATCCGAGCCCAACAGGGCCCGAATCGAGCCGGTTGACGCCCCGCTTCCTCGCCGAACGATCCCTGGATGTCGATATGGGAATCAAGACGGGGGCGCGGTGACCGCGCGGGCCGGGGGCGCGGTGACCGCGCGGGCCGGGGGCGCGGTGACCCTGCGGGCCGGGGGCGCCGTGACCGCGTGGGCCGGGGGCGCGGTGACCCTGCGGGCCGGGCGTCTGCCACCTCGCCGCCCACAGGACGCAGACACCGAACCCCACAAACCGCAGAATGGAAGGACGCCGATCGGCCCCGAACCGTCGGTCGCAGGAGCCGGATGACGAACCCAGACATCGCCGCTCCGGCCGAGCCGCCCCGCGACCCCGACGTCGAGGCGGCCCGTGCCCAGGTCGACAACCCGGAGGCGTACATCGCCCGGGATCGCCGGCGCGCGCTCGCCGCCGGTGTGGAGCTCCCCGACCGGGTCAGCGGTTCGGCCCTCTTCGCCGACATCAGCGGCTTCACCCCGCTGACCGAAGCCCTCGCCGCCGAGCTCGGGCCGCAGCGCGGCGCCGAGGAGCTCACCATCAACATCGGGCGGGTCTTCCAGGCCGTCATCGGCGAGCTCGACGAGTTCGGCGGCGACGTCATCTACTTCGCTGGCGACGCCATCACCTGCTGGATCGACGGCGACGATGGCACGCTCGCCTGTGCCGCCGCCCTGGCCATGCAGGAGGCCATCGAGCGGACCGGCGACATCGTCACGCCCGGCGGACGGCACGTCCGCCTGGCCATGAAGGTGGCCGTGGCCGTCGGCGACGCCCGGCGCTTCCTCGTCGGCGATCCCGAGATCCAGCTGATCGACGTCCTCGCCGGTCGCCTCATGGACGACCTGGCCGGCGCCGAGCACTCGGCCGAGAAGGGCGACGTGATCCTGGAGCAGTCAGCCATCGAGCGGCTGGGCGGCCGGGTCAGCCTCGGCGAGCATCGCGAGGACCACGAGAGTGGCCGGACCCACGCGGTCCTGGCCGGCCTGAACGGAGAGGTGCCGCGGACGCCGGTCGTCGAACCGCCGCCCCTCCCCGAGGACCTCGTCCGGCCGTGGCTGCTGCCCGCCGTCTACGCCCGGTTGCGGACCGGCCGCGGCGAGTTCCTGACCGCGCTGCGACCCGCGATCCCGGTCTTCCTC
This sequence comes from Chloroflexota bacterium, assembly GCA_016200675.1. GTDB lineage: Bacteria > Chloroflexota > Limnocylindria > Limnocylindrales > CSP1-4 > UBA5189. The sequence goes on from JACQEH010000081.1 coordinate 2,234, forward strand.
CGCTTCTCGGGCATCGATTACGACAACGACGAGGACGCGGCCGGCAAGCTCGACGAGTTCGTTCGCGGCGCCCAGAAGATCATGTCCGGCTACGGCGGCAACGTCCTCCAGCTGACCCTCGGCGACAAGGGTGCCTACCTGTACGGCGTCTTCGGCTCGCCGGTCGCCCACGAGGACGACGCGGCCCGTGCCGCGGCCGCCGCCCTGGAGCTGCGGGACCTGGAGAAGACGACGGCGGCCCGGGAGATCCAGATCGGGATCACCCGCGGCACGCTCCGAAGCGGCACCTACGGCCATCCGATGCGGCGGACGTTCGTCTGCCTCGGCGACGAGGTCAACCTCTCGGCGCGGCTGATGACGGCAGCCCCGCCAGGGCGCATCTACGCGACCGAGCGGATCCGCGACGGGGCCGGCGACGCCTTCATCTGGGAGCGCCTCCCGGACATGACGGTCAAGGGCAAGTCGCAGCCGGTCGGCGTCTTCGCCCTCAACGGCTCGCTCGAGCGGGCCTCGCGACGAAAGCTCCGGTTCGAGCTTCGGCTCGTCGGGCGGAAGAAGGAGCTCGCGGCGCTCAACGGGGGCCTCGTGGCGGCGCTGGGCCATCACCGCAGGATCGTCGGCATCGCGGCCGAGGCCGGCATGGGCAAGTCCCGGCTCGTCGCCGAGTTCGTCCGGGCGGCCCGGCGGCGCGGGATCTTCGTCGCCTTCGGCGAGTTCCAGGCGTTCGGCACCAACACCGCCTATTTCGCCTGGCGCGAGGTCTGGCGGCGCCTCCTGCGACTCGAGGACGAGGCGTCGGAAGCGGAGCAGATCGCCCAGATCGAGGCGGAGCTCGCGGCCATCGATCCCGCCCTCGTCGCGCGTGCCCCGCTCCTCGACGTGGTCGTCGGGCTGCCGATCCCCGACACTGAGCTGACCCGGACCTTCGACCCGAAGCTCCGGAAGGCCTCACTCGAGGACCTGCTGGCGCGCTGCCTGCAGGCGCGGACGGCGACCGAGCCGCTGGTCATCGTCCTCGAGGACTGCCACTGGATCGACGAGCTGTCGCGGGACCTCCTGCAGGTCCTCGCCCGATCGTCGGCGGCGCAGCGCCTCGTCTTCATCCTCGCCTACCGGCCGGCCGCCGCGATCGGCGGCGACCTGGGTCTCGAACACATCGCGGAGTTCGAGGAGCTGGCGCTCGATCGCCTCGACGAGGCCGACGTCGCCGAAGTCGTCCGGTCCAAGCTGGAGCAGGTGACGGGGCAGGGCGGGGCATCATCCGACGAGTTGGTCGCCATGGTTGCGGAGCGCTCCGACGGCAACCCCCTCTACATCGAGGAGCTCGTCAGCTACATCGCCGGCCAGGGCATCGACGTGCATGACCGGGCGGCGATGGCGAACCTCAAGCTGCCGGACAGCCTCCATGCGCTCGTCCTGAGCCGGATGGACATCGTCGCCGAGGATGCCCGGCGCTCGATGAAGGTCGCCAGCGTCGTCGGCCGCGTCTTCGAGGCCCCGACGCTGCCTGGCGCCTATCCCGAGCTCGGCTCGCTCGACGACGTCATGGGCCACCTCGAGACGCTGAAGTCGGCCGATCTCGTCCTGTTGGACCGGGAGGCCGACCACGCCTTCATGTTCAAGCACGTGACCACCCAGGAGGTGGCCTACGACAGCATGCCCTTCGGGATGCGCTCGATGCTCCACCGACGCGTCGGCGAGTACATCGAGGCGCGGGATCCGGGGTCCGTGGAGCGGCAGCTGGATCTTCTGGCTCATCACTACTGGCTCGGCGACGACGAGGACAAGAAGCGGGAGTTCCTCGGACGCGCCGGCGACGCGGCCCGAGCGAGCTTCGCCAACGCGGCGGCGATCGGCTACTACGAGCGGCTCATCCCGCTCCTTGAGGGTGCCGAACGTGCCGCGGCCCTGCTCGCCCTCGGCAAGGTCCTGGAGCTGGTCGGCGACTGGGCACGGGCCGAGGAGGTGTCGGCGGAGGCGCTCGCCCTCAGCACGGAGCGTGGCGACGTCGGCGCCCAGGCCTGGGCGGAAGCGGCACTCGCGGAGATCTCCCGGAAACAGGGGCGCTTCGATGTGGCCGGCCGGTACCTGGACGTCGCGGCAGAGCACTTCGGCGCCGAGGGCGACGACGCGGGGCTCGGACAGGTCTGGCACCTGGCGGGAACGGTCGCGGCGCAGCGCGGCGACCTCGCCCTCGCCCGGCAGCGGTACGAGGAGAGCCTGGCCATCCGGGAGCGCCTCGGCGACGTCGCCAAGATGGGCGCGCTCTACTCGAACCTGGCAATCGTCGCCGAGTACAGCGGGGACATGGACGCGACGCAGCACATGGCCGAGCGTGCGCTCGAGCTCCGGCGCGCGGCCAACGATCGCTGGGGGATGGGCGTATCCCTCGGCAACCTCTCGGCGATCGCCGTCAAGCAGGGCCGGCTGGCCGAGGCGAGGGATCGTTCCGAGGAGGCGCTGGGCGTCCTCCGCGAAGTCGGCGACCCCTGGATGACGGCCAACACGGAGAACAACCTGGGCAACGCGACGCGCGACCTCGGCGACTACGATGCGGCGCGTCGGGCCTACGCGTCGAGCCTGCGCAAGTTCGCCGAATGGGACGATCGTTGGGCACTGGCGATCCTCCTCGAGGACATCGGGCTCCTTGCCGGGCGAACGGAGGACCACGCACGGGCCGTCGCCGTGGTCGAGGCCGCGGCGACGCTGCGCGACGAGATCGGTGCTGTCAAGGCAGATGCGCTGGTCGAGGAACTCGGGGCGGGGCTCGCGCCGAGCCTGGAGGCGCTCGGGCCGGCGGCCGCTGGGGTCGCCCGGTTGCGTGGGAGGTCGCTGGGGCTGGCCGGCGCGGTCGCCCTCGCCCTCGAGGTCTGCGGAGGCGCGCCGCTGGCCACGCCGACGGCCTGACGAAGTACGCCGCAGCCAACGACGACCGCGTGCGGGCTTGACCGTCACGAGGCCGACCGGGCGCCGACGACGGGCGCATGGTGCCAATCTGCACCACCCGATCGTTCTTGCCTTGCGAACGAAGGTCCCAGGGACTACGCTCACTGATCTCGACGGCGCGCGTCCCCCCGGTCCCGACGCGTCGCGAGCTTGGAGGAACCAGCGTGTCCGTGCCCGCACGCGAGTTCGTGGCGTCCCCCCGCCGCGCGACCGCCGCCGCCCCCCGACTTCCTTACGCTATCGCCCGTCGAGGCGCGTCCCTCTTCATGGTCGCGGCGCTGGGATTCCAGCTCCTTGGCCAAGCCATGCCCGTCGTGGCGTCGCAGGCACCCGCTGCGCCGGCCGCGGCCATCGGAAGCGGGACCCTGAATTCGCCCGCCACGCCGCACATCGCGGTCGCCCTCGACGACGGGACATCGGGTGGCGGATACGTAGGATTCACCTCATCGACCATCGATCCGAATCCGCAGAACCTCTCGGCCCTGGGGGCCACGGACTGGCGGATCTGGGGATCGACGGGCAACGGAACTGATGGGAACGTCGCGAACGCTGCGCTGAGCCTCGCTGGCGATTCGGGCAAGAGCAACGGCACCGCGATCAGCGCCTTGACGGATGTCGAGGGGCCAACGCCAATCCCCCTGCGCGCCATCGGACCCCTCGGCCTAGCGGTCAATGTGGGCGGGGGCTCGGTGCCCTTCGACTTCTCGTGGACCGGCGGAGCGCCGAATCCAACCGGCACCCTCGTTCGAGCAGGCCTCCAGCACAACGCACCGGACGCTGGGTCCGTCGGCTACGGGTTCTCGTTCACCGTCCCCACAACTCCTGCCCAACAGCGGCTCACGATCTGGGTGTCCGCCCATCACGGGACTGGCCGCCTCACTGCCTCGATCGGCAGCGCCGTCGTAAGCGACACCGGTGTTTCGGGAGGCCAGAACCAGGGCGGGATCTACTCGATCGACTTCTCCGGCAGCGGATCGTCCGGAGAAACGATGACTGTCCAGTACGTGCTCGACTCAGCCGTCCTCCCAACCACTACGCTGGACAGCTACGGATACCAGAGCACGGCGGCCAATGTCGCCATTTATGCCGCTGCGCTGTCATCGCCCGAACTCATCGTCAACGGCGGCTTCGAACAACCGATCGCGGGTTCGGACTTCACGGAGATCGTGCCCGGAACCGGCCTGACAGGCTGGACGATCAACAGCGGGTCGATCGATATGATCAGCACGCACTGGGCGTCCTTTGAGGGCGCCCAATCGGTCGACCTGAACGGCAACGCCGCGGGAACGATCTCGCAGACTTTTGCGACCACGCCCGGTGCGCAATACCAGCTGACATTCCAGTACTCAGCGAACCCTGACGGTCCGCCGGACGCGAAGACTGCCAGCGTCCTCGTGAACGGCACGGTGATCGATTCGGTTTCCCATCCTAAGGGCGGGTACCTGACGACCACGGCGCCGAGGACAATCGCCTGGACACCCGCATCCGTCATCTTCACGGCGCCAGCAGCGACGACCACGCTGACGTTCCAGTCGACTTCGTCGACTTCCTATGGCATCGTGCTGGACGCCGTTTCGGTCGTACCGACGGGGGTCTCGACGCTGTCGCCGGCCGCCGCACCGTTGCTCCAGACTGCCGCTTCCGGAAGCCCCGGCGGAATCGCCGGGCGGCTCCAGGCCTATGCCGGACTGGCGTCCCAAGCGGTCTCGCTCTACTTGACCCCCACCTGCACCGGCAACGTGCCGAGCACTATTCCCATGGTCCTCGGGACGGCGAACGTCACCCTCGACGCGAGCGGTGCTGCCGCCTTCGCCGTCAACATCGACGGCCTCCCGGCTGGTCAGTACGTCACCGCCACGGCCATCGACGCGACGCACACCGTTTCGGCCTTCTCGACGTGCATCCAGGTCGGTGCGTCCAACGATTCGTGGCCGAACGCACTCGACATCTCCGCGAGCAAGGGCAACTGGACATCGACCGGTCATACCTCCGATCCCGGCTACCTGATCGACAAGAGCGGCCAGTCGCGCTGGTACAAGTTCGCGGTGGCCCCCGGAGCCCAGGTCTCACTGGACCTCACCGGCGTCCCCGCCGACTACGACGTCGTCCTGTTCAAGGACATCACCCAGGCGTATACGACGCTGACCAAGGCGTCGGACCTGAACACGCTGAGCGCGAACTTCGCCGGGCAGGCCTTCTCCGGGCAGGCGTTCTCCGGGCAGGCGTTCTCGGCTCAGGCGTTCTCGCCGGATGCCTACAGCGCCCAGGCGTTCTCCGGACAGGCCTTCTCAGCAGATGTCTTCTCCGGTCAGGCATTCTCGGCGCAGGCATTCTCGGGGCAGGCGTTCTCGGCCCAAGCGTTCTCCGGGCAGGCATTCTCGGGGCAGGCGTTCTCGGCCCAGGCCTTCTCCGGGCAGGCGTTCTCGGCCCAGGCCTTCTCGCCGCAGGCGTTCTCTAGCGCCCAGGCGTACTCCCCGACGAATTACAGCGCTCAGGCGTTCTCGGGCCAGGCGTTCTCGCCGCAGGCATTCTCTGGTCAGGCGTTCTCGCCGCAGGCGTTTTCGAGCGCTCAGGTCCAGAGCGTCATCACCGTCTCGGCGAACGTCGGGACTGCCCCGGAGTCGATCCGGGCCAACACCTGGAACAACACCGGTAACTTCTACGTTCGGGTGAGCGGCAAAAACGGCGCCTTCGATCCGGGGAACCCGTTCACGTTGCACGTGACCCAGACCAGCACCTCCTGCGGGAGCGTGGCGCCGAAAGGCACAGCCCCAGGGGCCGCCACGGCGGCCGGCATCAAGACCGTGATCCTCACGGACTCCAGCCGGATCCCCGCCGCGTCGGACGCCGAAAGGGCCGCCCTCGCCGCACAGCTCACCGCGCTCGCGGGGCGCTCGGAGGTCAGTGGCGTCGTCGTCGACGTGGCCACGGACACGCGAATTCAGCAACTGAACGCGCAGGCGGACTCGAATCGGGCATGTCCGTATGCCAAGAACCTGGTCGCCAGCGCCCTGAAGGACATCGTCGACTCGTACCGAGCGAACAATCAGGGTCTGGCCTACGTGGTCCTCGTCGGTGGCGACAACGTCATTCCGTTCTTCCGCTACCCGGATGAGGCGCTCCTGGCTCCGGAGGGCGGCTACATCCCGCCGGTCCTCGACAGCAGCGCCTCGCAGGCGAGCCTGCAGTTGAACTACGTCCTCAGCCAGGACGCCTACGGCGCCGGAATCCAGATCAACCAGAATGCGAACACGTTCCCGGTTCCGAACCTGGCCGTGGGCCGGCTGGTCGAGACAGCTGCGGAAGCCACGACGGTGCTGACCGCCTACCTCAACGGGACGACGGTCGGCACGGGCGCCGTGCCGAGACCCACGACATCGCTGGTGACCGGCTACGACTTCCTGTCGGACGCTGCGACCGACGTCAAGAGCAGCCTCGACGCCGGCATCGGAATCCCCGGGCAGTCGCTGATCGCCCCGAACAACATTTCACCGACCGACCCCTCGGCGTGGACGGCACCCCAGCTCAAGAGCGCGCTCCTGGGCTCGCGCCATGACCTCGTCTTCCTGGCCGGCCACTTCAGCGCCAACAGCGCCCTGGCGGCCGACTTCAGCACGACGATCCAGACGACGGACCTCACGTCCTCGCCGGTCAACCTCGCCAACTCGATCGTGTTCAGCGCCGGCTGCCACTCCGGCTACAACATCGTGAACGGCGACGCCGTCACTGGGATCACCCAGCCCCTCGACTGGGCGGAGGCCTTTGCAACAAAGGGTGCCACGCTCATCGCCGGTACCGGCTATCAGTACGGCGACACCGACTTCATGATGTACAGCGAGCGCATCTACAGCGGCTTCGCCGCCCAGCTGCTCGCGGGTACCGGTCCGGTGGCCGTCGGGCAAGCGCTCGTCCAGGCGAAACAGACCTACCTGCGCGACACGCCGACCCTGCGCGGCATCGACACCAAGGCGCTGCTCGAGGCCACCCTCTTCGGCCTCCCGATGATCAGCGTGAACATGCCGAATGGGCGGACATCCGCCTCGGGCGATCCATCCGTGGTGACCTCACTCGAACCGATCACGAGCGGCGCAGGCCAGCCGGTCTCCGCCGGCGGGCTCGGGCTCCAGACCGCGACGCTTAATGTCAGCGATCCGCTGACGATCAATCACCAGCAATTCCGGAACCCGGACGCGACCGGCAGCCTTGGTCCGATCGCGACGTGGTATAGCGGCACTGACGGGGTCACGAGCAAGCCGTTCGAGCCGACCCTGCCGCTTGTCTCGAAGAATGTCACCGCTCCTGACCAGACCCCGTTGCGCGGCGTCGGGTTCTGGGGCGGCACATATACGGACACCCCCGGCATTACCCCACTCACCGGTGCCGCGACGACCGATCTCCGGGGCGTCCACACCAGCTTCTCTTCGCCGGTCTTCTACCCGATGAAGCTGGTGAACGCCAACTACTTCGATGCCCTCGGCGGCGGGTCGACCCGCCTCCTGATCACCCCCGCCCAGCACCGGGCCGACGGCCCGGGGTCGCCGACGTCGACGCTCCGCCTGTACTCCGGCATGACGTTCAAGCTCTTCTACAGCGGCAACGTCGAGACCCGCACCGTTGGCGGTGTCCAACTGACGCCGGCCCTTGCAGCTCCCCCGTCGATCCTCGATGTCAACGCAACGGAGGGCCCCGTCAATTCGATCAATGTCGACACCCACGTGATCGGTGATCCGTCCGCCGGAATCCAGGAGGTCTGGGTCACCTACACGGGCTTCGACAACAATTGGCATTCGGTGGACCTGCGCCAGGACCCGAACGACTCGACGCACTGGAACCTGGCATCGCCGATCCTGGTCCCATCGGGCCACTCGGCTTCCGAGATCCGATTCCTGGTCCAGGCCGTGAACGGCGTCGGCCTTGTCGGCATCAATGACAACTACGGCCAGGACTTCTCCGTGACCCCGACCGTCGTCGGCACTCCGAATCCGACGCATGTCACCCTCGGCGGCGCAACGACCGGCACCTACGGGACTGTCGCCCAGGTAACAGCCACGTTGACGGGGGCGACGCCCCTCGTCGGCAGCCAGCCGATCACCGTGTCCCTTGGCGGGACCACGCAGCTCGTGACCACGGACAGCAGCGGGGTGGCCAGAGCGAACTTCCAACTCTCGTCGGCCCCGGGCAGCTACCCGCTCGCCGCGACGTATGGCGGCGATGCGATCAACGCTTCATCGACCCATTCGAGCACGTTCACGATCAACCAGGTCGGGACCAACATCGCGTTCAACAATGTGTCCTCGGCGTACATCGGCGCCCAGAGTGGCGTCGTCGCAACCTTGACCGACGCGAACTCGGTGCCAGTGACGCAGCGAACGTTGTATTTCGTCGTCTCGGGTGGGGGTGGAAGCTGGACCACCATGGCACTCACCGACTACCTCGGCAGGGCGCTCGTTGGAGCTATTCCGCTGCCGGCTGGCGGGTACACGATCACCGCCTATTTCAATGGCAGCATTCCGCTCTTGCCCAGCCAGGCTGTGATCTCGCTGTCGGATGCCACGTACGTCGCCGCTTCCAACTTCGAGGCCTTCTCGATCCAGAAATATGCCCAGGGAATCAGCTTCAATGCGATAAGCGGCGCGACGTATGGCGACCCAGACTTCACGGTGAATCCAACGGCGAGCTCCGGACTCCCAGTCTTGCTGTCGTCGGGTACGCCCGCCGTCTGCACGGTTGCGTCCGGCTTCACCGTCCACATCGTGGCCGCTGGGCAGTGCACCCTCCAAGCGACTCAGCCGGGCAATGACACCTGGGCGGCCGCGCTCGAGGCGGACCAGTCCTTCACCGTCGCGAAACGTGCGTTGTCGATCGCGGCGATCAGCAGGACAAAGATCCTTGGGGCAACCCTGTCACTGGGGAGCGTCCAGGGTACCGACTGGATGATCTCCGCCGGAGGTCTGGTGAACGGTGACCAGATCTCGGGCGTCGCGGTCACGAGTGCCGGTGCGGCAGCCTCAGCCGGTGTCGGGCCGTATCCGATCAACATCAGTGCCACAGTGTCGAATTTCGCAAGCTACGCGATCACACTCGTGCCGGGCACGCTATCCGTCATCTATCGCTTCGACGGATTCCTCCAGCCGATCAACGACACGGGCCACTCTGCCATCTGCGGTACGCCGTGCCCGGTCAGCATCTTCAAGGGCGGCAGCACTATCCCGGTCAAGCTCCAGCTCAAGAACGCCAGCGGGCTTGTCGTCCAGGCAGGCGCCCTGCCGATCTTCCTCACACCGGACAGGGGAGCATCGACGACGGCAGCCGTCGACGAGAACCTCTACACGGATCCTCCGACGAGCGGTGGAACCTTCGCCTTGAATGGCTCCCAATACCAGTACAACTGGAGCACGAAGGGCTGGACGATCGGCTACTACTGGCGCATCGGCGTCAAGTTGGACGACGGCCAGATCTACTACGTCAGCATCGGGCTGCGGTAACGACAAGCCCGGCAACGAAGGACGGCCCTCCGAGAACCTCGGGGGGCCGTTTCGATTCGTTATGCAAGGGCGAGGCGCCGAGACCGAGCGCCCGCTCCCCTACAGGATTCCGGCCATCTCCTGGAGCGTGTGCCAGTTCTCGAGGCGGTCGTCCTGCGTGGCGAGGATCTCGGGCGTCTCCGAGCCGTCGCGGCCGAAGTGCTGGGCGAAGCGGCCCTCGGTCCGGGCGAAGGTCAGGAAGTCGAGGGCGGCGCCGTCGGGTGACCTGGCCCAGTCCTCCTTGATGGCGGGGTTGCCCTGGAGGGACAGTCGCTCGGCCATCGACTCGCCGCGCCGGGGGTCGTACGTGAAGATCGGGAACGCGCGGGACTCCACGGCCAGCTTGGCCTGCCGGGTGGCGGCGTCGTCCGCGATCCCGTGCTCGGGCATGCACGGCGTGTAGGCCACGATCACGGCCGGTCCGGGGAACTCGTTGGCCTCAATGACGGACCGATAGAAGTGGTTGAGGTGGGCCGGCGTCGTGGACGCCACGTAGACCTCCCCGTGGGCCATGAGGATCCGGGCCAGCTCCTTGCGCCGCTCGGGCCGGCCGTGGACGGCCTTGCCGTAGGCCGAGAGCTTCGTGACCTGGCCGCCGAACGTCGCCGTCGAGGCCTGGCCGCCGGTGTTCGAGTAGACCTGCGTGTCGAGGACGAGGACCTTGATGTCGGCGCCCGAGGCGACCATCCGCGACAGCGACTGGAAGCCGATGTCGTACATCGCGCCGTCGCCGCCGAAGACCCACAGCTTGCGCTCGGGATGGCCGGCCGCGTCCCAGCGGGAGCGGATGCCCATGGCCACGGCCGGGGCGTTCTCGAAGAGCGAGTTCGTCCACGGCACGCGGTACGGGTTGAACGGGTACGTCGCCCCGAAGACGGTGTTGCAGCCGGTGGCCGCCACGATCCCCATCGATTCGGGACCGTGGACCTGGCGCGTCGCGGCGACCAGCATCCGGATCGCGGAGGCCTCGCCGAAGCCGGCGCAGGAGCCCGCACCGCCGACGTAGCCGATCGCGTGCTCGCCGAGCATGATGTCGGCCAGGGCCTTCTAGTTGCGATCCTTGCGGGCCGGCACTTCGCCGTACTTCTGGGTGTCGGTGAAGTGGCTCCGGGCGGTCGTCGCGGCGAGCTCACCGGTGCCGTTCAGCGAGCCGGCGAAGTCGACGATCCGCGTCTCGAGCTCCGGGGCCGGGACCACGACGCCCAGGATGGCGGTGTCTGGGCAGGCGCTGACGCAGGCCATGCAGCCGACGCACTTCTCGGCGAGGAAGTCCGGGATCCGCGGCGCGAGCTTGGAGAAGTCGCGGACGGCCGAGGTGGCCGGCGGGATGATGCTCCGGGCCAGGCCGGCATCGGCGGGCAGCTCGCGATCGGCGATCCCCCGGCGGTAGGCCGGGACGACGCTCCGCCCGAACTCCTCGACGTAGGCGTCGATGTCCAGGAGGGGCGGGGCGATCGAGGCGAGCCGATCGAGGTGGGCCTCCTTGAGCTCGCCGGCCTCTTTCGAGAAGAGGCTGTCGTCGGGGTGCGGCGCCCGCGCCGCCGGGACGACGGTGGCAGCGGCGCGATCGGTGGTTGGGACGTCAGGCATCGGGGGCGACCTCGGTTGTGGGCGGCGGGGCGTCGTGCCCCGCGACCGGGACGGCGGCGTCGTCAGGCGCCAGCTCCAGGGCGATGGCGTGGATGAGGTCGCTCGTGGAGAGGACCCCGATCGGGATGGTGGGATCGGCGTCGTCGACGACGACCAGGCGGTGGATGCGATGGCGCTCCATCTTCCGGGCGGCCACGGTCAGGGGCGTCGAGCGATGGACGGTGATCGCCGGGGTCGTCATGAGGTGGCGGACGACGAGGCCCGGCCAGTTCACCCAGAGGTACTCGGTCGCTCGGGCGCGGGCGAGGTCCGTCTGCGACAGGACGCCGACGAGCGTCCCGGAGCCGTCCACCACGGGCAGGCCGTGGATGTGGTGATGGTCCATCAGCGCGGCCGCGCTGGTGAGCGACGCGTCGACGCGGATGACGATCGGCTCGACGGCCATCAGGTCGTTGACCGTGGGGACGGTGAAGGCTCGCTGGATCGTCATCGCGCTGCTCCCTCGCCAGCTGCGACCAGGGCGTCGGCCCCGGTCCCGGCCGTGCGGATCGCGGCCGTCACGTCGATCAGGTCGTCGTAGGCCTCTGCGATCACCTCGAGGTTGGCGTCCACCACGGCCCCGCCGCGCTTGCCGAAGAAACGCCCGAGGCGGTCCCGGACGGCCTCCAGGAGCCTCGCCCGATCCATGCCCGCCCGGGTCGCGAACGGCGAGACGCGGAGGAAGACCCCCACGAGGGCGACGCCCTGCATCCGGACCTGGAGGTCAGGGCGAGGGGCGTGGCGCATCGCGATCTCGGCCGTGTCCAGGGCCGTCACCCGGATGTGGCGGGCCAGGATCTCAGCCCGGAAGCTCGACGGGATCGAGGCCCAGATGGCCTCCGGATCCGCGAGCGGCGACTGGATGAAGACGTCGCCGCCATCGGACAGGCCGGCCAGGGGATCCCCCAGGCCGAAGGCCGACACGTCGTGGAGGGGCACGAACTCGACCTGCTCGAGCTCGGCGTGGAGCCGGATCGGCTCGTCGGCGATGGTCAGGTAGTAGGTCGTCGGGAGGCCCTTCTTCTCCGAGCCGTAGCGCGGGTAGGCCTGGACCTGCTTGCCGAAGAGCTCGCCGCTGATGGTGGCCACGAGCTTGTTCGTGGTCACGCTCCCGAAGCCGCCGATCGAGTGGCCGCGGAGGCTGTAGGCCCCCGCCGGCCGGAGGTCGACGGGCGTCACGGGCAGGGCCAGCGGATGGCGGATCCCGACCACGTAGTGGCGGCCCTCGTCGTCGCCGTGGTCGGCCAGGCGGTCGAAGATCGCCACCAGGTCACCGGCGGCGACATCGCGGGAGCCCAGCCCGGCCGAGATGGACAGGACGCGGGGGACCATCGCCCCCTCGGCGGCGGCGTCGTAGAGGACCGACCGGATCTCGCGGGTGAGTGGGTTGGCCGCCGCCAGGGGATCGTCGGTCCGCTCGACGACGCCGACCGCGCGGGCCCGGATCAGGACCTCGGCCAGCTCCCGGTTGGGGAACGGCCGGAAGGCGGTGATGGCCACGCAACCGACGGGCCGGCCGAGGGACCGAAGATGGTCGACCACGGTGATGGCGGTGTCGGCGATGGTGCCCATCGAGACGAGGATCTCGTCGGCATCCTCGGTCCGATAGGCGCTGATGGGGCCGTAATGGCGGCCGGTCAGGCGCTCCCACTCCGCATAGGCGTCAGCCAGGATCGCCGGCAGGCGGTCGGTGTAGGCGCGCTGCCCGATCCGGCCTTTCATGTAGCTGTCCTGGTTCTGGACGACGCCGGTCATGAGGGCTTCGGCGGGATCGAAAAGGTCGCGGATGTGGTCGCGGGGATCGCCCACGAACTCGCGCAGCAGCTCGTCCTCGGGCAGGCGCGCGTTCTCGAGGGTGTGGGTCGTCAGGAACCCGTCCTGGGCGACCATGAACGGCGTGTCGCCGGCCTCGGCCGCGCGCCGGGCGATGGCGGCCAGGTCGGCCGCCTCCTGGGCGTTGCGGGCGAAGAGGATCCCCCAGCCGCAGTCGGCCACGCCCATGATGTCGTCATGGCCGGCATGGATGTTGAGGGCCTGGCTGGTCAGGGCTCGCGCGCCGACGTGGAAGACCACCGGCAGGCGCTTGCCGCTGATGACGTACAGGACCTCCTTCATGAGGATCAGGCCCTGGCCGGCGGTGAAGTTCGTGACCCGGGCGCCGGCAAGGGCGGCTCCCTCGGCGGCCGACGCGGACGAGTGCTCCGACTCCGGCTCGATGAAGCGGAGGGGCGTCCCGAAGAGGTCGCTTCGCCCATCGGCGACGGCGGCCTGGTACACGGCGGCCATCGTGGTCGAGGGGGTGATCGGGTAGACGCAAGCGACCTCGGCGAGGCGGCTCTCCACGTGGGCGACGGCCTCCGAGCCGTCGACGATGGCCGGGATGCCGGGGTACGGGACCTGGTCGAGGCGCGGGGAGTCGGCGGGGCGCGGCGCAGCAGTGGACGTCATGGTCCTAGGGTGGTGCCGCGCCGCCTCGCCGGGCAGGCCCGCGTGGCCCGATCGGGACGGGCCGCATGGCCCGCGAAGCCGGGACGCCGGCATTCAATCCCCAGCCGGGGCGAGGGCAGCGGACGGGCGCAGCCGGCCGCGCCGGCGTTCAGGCGGGCAGCGTGACGAGAAGCTCCTCGATCGACTGGCGGATGGCCGCCGAGAACGCCGGAATGCCGGCCTTGACGGCCCGCGAGAAGCGTTCGCCGTAGCCGAACCACTTGCCGCCGATGCCCACGAACGTACCCGGCGGCAGCGAACCGCGACAGGCCTCTGCGACGAGGAGGACGTCGTCGACCGACAGCGCGTGTGACGACCTCGGGGCAACGCCACCGGGCCGGCGGGCGAGCTCG